>JAHEFC010000014.1:0-17046 GCA_024640385.1 Sphingobacteriales bacterium | reverse complement strand
CCTGGAGAAGTAAGGGTGAGGAGGTTAAGCGGGATGTGGATCTTGCCGATACGCAAAAGATCGATGAAGCATTGAAGAAAAGCTGGGTGATCACCTTTCCCCAGGGCACAACAAAACCTTTCGCGCCCGGCAGGAAAGGCACTGCTTATATCATAAAAAACAACCGCCCGGTTGTTGTACCTGTCGTGATCAACGGATTCTGGCGTGCATTCAATAAAAAAGGACTGAATTTCAAAAAGAAAGGATCCCTTCTTTCCGTGCGATTCAAGGAGCCGTTGGAACTGGACTATGATGCGCCTGTTGAAACCATCCTTGATAAAGTCATGGATGCCATTGAACAGAGCCGCAACTATATGATGAAGAGCAAGCATCACCTGATGTCCAAACTGGATAAGTGATGGGGCGCATCCTGCTGCTGTCATTGATGCTGACCTTTTCTTCCAAGTTGATTTTCCCCCAGGTCAGTATTACAGGCAAAGTGCTCAATGATGTTTCCGGAGAACCCCTGGCCGGAGCTTCCGTTTATATCAATAACTCAACAATCGGAAGCATAACAGGCCCCGATGGTTTTTATATTCTTTCCAACATCATGCCGGGGACCTATGATATCATCGTTTCATTCGTGTCGTTCGACCCTATAGTTCACCGTGTCAGCGTGGGAAACAAAGATCTGAAGTTTTCATTCCGCATGAATGAGAAGGTGACGCAGATGCGGAATATCCTGGTCATGTCTGACGAATTAAGAAGGAAGAGAATAGAGAGATTCCGGGAATTGTTTTTGGGCATAACCCTGGCCGGAGAACGAGCCAAAATACTCAATACGGAAGATATACTTTTTGAAGAAGGCAAAAAGAAAGGCGAGATCATCGCATTCTCAGAACAGCCGCTGGTTGTGCTCAACCGGGAACTGGGCTATAAGATATTCTTCGAACTGGAAGAGTTCTACCTGGATGAAACGGGTGGCAGTTCCTATTTTTACGGCTTTGCCAGGTATGAAGATCTTGAAAAAGGTAATCCAAGAAAATGGGAGAAAAGACGTCTTCAGTATTACCTGGGTTCTACGATGCATTTTTATCATTGCCTGGCTGACGGAAATACGGCTGAAAATGATTTCAGGATCTATAAACTGATGGATATGAATGGATCGGCGATGAAGGCAGTGATCCCGGTTACAGGGGATTCGATCATCAGGCAAGATGAAGCCAAAATGCAGAAATATATCGCAGTAGAGGGCAGCCTGGTAGTTCAGTATCTGAACGAGCCCTACTATAAATCAGATCTCAAAACAAAGGTGTTTTTACCAAACGCTTCGGCAAAAGGAATACAGTCTACAATAACACTCCTTGAACATCCATGTTATCTTGACAGATCAGGTCTTCTGGAAAATCCCTTGTCTGTCCGGTATTCTGGCTTCTGGAGTTATGAAAAACTGGCCAATATGCTGCCGGTGGATTACAACCCACCGGGAAGGATGCTGAAGATCAATCCTTAATAAACAACGCTTTAAGTTCTGCTGCATCATCCGGCTTCATCTTTCCGCCTAATATCAGCCTCAGCTGCCTGCGTCTCAGTGCACCGTCAAATAGTTTTTTCTCTTCTTCCGTAACAGGAAGTACAGGTGCAACAGGTCTTGGTTTTCGGTTTGGATCCAACGCTACGAAAGTATAATAAGCTTCATTGCTTTTGTACCTGTACTGATGGGTAAGGTCTTCTCCCCATACTTTCATATGGATCTCCATGGAGGTGTTGAAAGCCCTGGTCAGTTTGGCCTCAATATGCACAACATTGCCAAGTTTTATAGGAGATTCGAATGAGATATTATCTACCGAAGCAGTGACCACGGGCGCGTTACAATGTTTACTGGCCGACAATGCAGCTGCAATATCCATCCAGTACATCAGGCGTCCACCCATCAGGTTCCCATACAGGTTTGTGTCGTTGGGCAACACGAGTTCAGTCATCACGATAAGGCTCTCAGAAGGATTTTTTCCATCCATGGTAAACTATTTAAATAATGATCTTTTCGCATGTAGACTTCCAGGAAATAATTGTTATACCTCGCGCCGCCAACTACAGGGTCTTCCAACTGGCCGAGCAGGCAGGTATCCAGGTCATAGAAAACGATATTGTCATTGGCCATCGCAAAATGGACTTTAGCAGTGAGGCCAAGCCTGCTTTCCAACATACCGCCCATCATGCAGGCAATACCTCTTTTGCCGGATTCGTCAGCTATTTTTTTGGCTTCGAGCAGGCCACCGGATTTTGCGAGTTTGATATTGATATAATCAACTGCACCTGCTTCGATCAGCCTGATCGCATCATGATGGTCGAACACGGATTCATCGGCCATGATCTTGATCGGCGATAGTTTTCTCAATGCCGGCAGCAGGGGATCATATTGATGCCTGATGGGCTGCTCGCAATATTGGATATCGAATGGTGCAAGGGCCTGCAGGGTGACTACAGCTTCTTCAAAATGCCAGCCCTGGTTGGCGTCTATTCTCAGTTTGATGTCGGGTCCAATGGCCTCCCTGATCAGCCTGATCCTTTGCACGTCCACTTCCCCTTTCTTGCCCAGTTTCACTTTAATGATCTTGACGCCATCTGCTACAAATTCACGTGCCGTCTGCTGCATGGATTCCGGGCTGCCTATTCCAATGGTTAGGTCTGTCTGTATCGTCTTCTTCATGCCGCCCAGGAATTTATAGAGGGGAAGACCAGCTTTTTTTGCAGCAATATCATGAAGAGCCATATCCCAGGCACCCTTAATAGTAGAGTTGAAAGCAATATAGTCGTGCAATTCCTGCATCCGGCCCTCTATATCCAACGGGTCTTTACCGACAGAGATCCGGGCAAAATCCTTAGCCACTTCGAAACAGGTATTCTGGGTTTCACCCACCAGCATGGGAAACGCTGAGCATTCGCCCATGCCCGTTATGCCTTCATCGGTATGGATCCTGATAAATATATTCTGGGTATAGTATGAAACCTCCGTGGCGATCACGAAAGGCTCCATTTTGATGGTGAGTTTGTAGACTTCGGTGTGAGTGATCTTCATAACAAAAAATGCTGCCGCGAAGATAGTCATTAGTACGGCTTAGCGTTCTAAACCTGATCGTCCAACCTCTGCAGAAATTTTCCGGCTGTTTCCATGATGCCCGCTTTTTTCTTCGGGTCCATCTTGTCAAAGGTTTTGAGGAGCATGCCCATCCGGGGATTTTTTACAAACAGATCCCGATGAACGTGCATGAAACGCCAGAACAGGGCATCCCAGGTTATTTGCCAGGGCCCTTTCTCCCAATCACCCATCTTCATCAGGTAATTACTCCCGCTGATATAAGGCTTGGTGGTCATCAGTCCACCGTCTGCATATTGCGTCATGCCATAAACATTGGGTACCATCACCCAATCATAGGCGTCAATGAAGATCTCCATGAACCACTGATATACTTCAGTGGGATCAAACTCGCACAACAACATGAAGTTCCCTATTACCATCAGCCGGTTGATATGGTGGGTGTAGCCATCCTGCAGGCTATGCCTGATCACTTCATCAACAGGTTGGATACCGGTTTCGGCCGTCCAGAAGCTTCGGGGGATCTTACGGCTGAAGGAGAAGAAATTTCTTGTTCTTTGTATTCTTCCTTCCCTTTCGTACACGATCCTGATGAATTCCCTCCATCCCATGATCTGCCTGGTAAAGCCTTCCACGGAGTTCAATGGGAGGTCATGAGTTCCGGCGAACTCCAGCGCCTGCTCCAGTACATCTTCCGGCAGGAGCAATCCCGTATTCAGCAACGGACTGAGCAGGGAATGATAGAGGAAATTCTCTTTCCTGGCCATGGCATCTTCATAGCGGCCGAAATGCCGGAAGCGTTGCTCCAGGAAATCCACCAGCCATTTTTCCGCATCTTCAAACGTTACCGGGTAACCGAAAAGATC
The DNA here is from genome assembly GCA_024640385.1 of Sphingobacteriales bacterium. GTDB lineage: Bacteria > Bacteroidota > Bacteroidia > Chitinophagales > Chitinophagaceae > Pollutibacter. The sequence goes on along the minus strand of JAHEFC010000014.1, from coordinate 13,104 downwards.
CGGGCTGCCGGGGTTGGATGCAAAATGTTTCTCAACATAACAATTGGCTTCTTTCGTATACGTGTTGCCTGCGGTCCAGTGAAGGGAAGGAGCGGCCGCCTGCCTGGGGAACCTTTCGCGGTTCTCCGCGTCAAAGCTCCATTTGCCACCCATTGGCTGCCCAGATCCATCAACAAGGATCTTTCTTTTCTTCCTTTGCCAGATATAGAAATCGGTCTGGAAATAGGATCTCCTCGAGTTAAAGAAATCATTCACTTCTTCCATGGTATTCATGAAAGCAGGGGAGGGCAGCATTATAGTGTTGATATTATTTTCCCTACAGGCCTTATCCATCCGCCGTTGCAGCCAGTCATCCACCGGGTTTGCCAGTATGATCTCTTTGACGCCCTGCGAAGCCAGAACTGGAACCAGGTTGCGGATATCAGTTCTTTCATGATAAACGGTTTGAAATCCCATTCGGTTAAGATGCTCCTGATAGAACTTCATCGAGGCCCGGTGCAGAATCAACTTTTTTTTGTGGAAATGGTACTGGGAAAAGAACAGCCATTCTTCAACGAGGTGTACAGGCCTGTTCTTATGGAGCCCCGGGTGGCTGCGGAACAACTGGTTTGGAAAAATGAGGGTGATGGAATGCATTGATTGCAGAACAATTGAGCAGCAGCAATGTTTATGGTATGCGTATGGAGAAACTGAATAACAAGAATGTACTGGTTGCAGGTGCAACCGGCGGTATTGGGGAGGCCACAACAAAGCTGTTGGCACAGTCGGGTGCAAATTTATTTCTTGCAGGGAGAAACTTGTCAAAGCTCAATGCTTTGGCCACAGAGTTGAATATTCCGGCAGAAAGGATCTTTCATTTGGATCTGGCTGTTCCAGATACTGTAGAGGCAATGAGTGACAAGGTTCACGCTCTTGTTCCTCAGATCGATATCCTGATCAATGCAACGGGCATTGGCATCATCAAGCCTTTGGAACAATTATCGCTGGAAGAATTCAGGTTATCCCTGCAGGTGAACCTGGAAGGCTCGTTTTTGCTGGTGAAGGCATTTCTGCCGGCCATGAAAGCCACAGGGAAGGGCCTGGTCATCAATATCCCCGGTGTGCTGGGCAAAGTGCCTATGGCAGGAGCAGCGGCATATTCGGCTTCTAAATACGGCCTGGTGGGCATGATGCAAAGTATCAGGGAAGAATTGAAAAGAACGGAGATCCGGATCACCAATATTTTCATGGGCGGAGTGGACTCTGCGTTCTGGGACAATATCAATATGCGGGTGCAACGTGAGAAAATGGTGAGGGCTGAGGAAGCGGCGAGGGCGATCTGGTTTTTATGTCAGCAGCCATCTTCCGGTGTGGTTTCGGAAATGGTTTTGCAGCCATTTAATCACCAGGCGATTTAATTAAGAGAGTGAGAGGGAAAGAGAGTTAGAGAAAAAGAAAAAAGCGGGAGAATGATCTCCCGCTTTTGTTATTTGGTGTTTTCAGGTAGCTTTATCTTGTAACGCGCAGCAATTTGCCTGATACTTTTTCTCCGTTTATTGACAATACATAGATCAACTGTGAAGTATTGACATTGTCTGCAATCTTAAGGTCGAAATAGCTTGATCCTGCACGGATGTAACCGCTATAGACATTTTTAACCTTTTGACCCTGCATATTGTAGATATCCAGAGATCCCATTCCGGAATAAGCAGATTTGATCATGAATCGAACCTGGTTACTGAATGGATTAGGCATGGCTTTTACAGTGAGTGCTGCTTCCAGTTCTCCTGATCCAAGTGGCGTGATATTATCCTTTTCACTCACTCTCTGGTTTCCGATCTTGGTTTCAGGGGCACAAATTGAAGCACTGGTGCAAACTGTGGCAGATGACCAGCATCCATCACTGTTTTTCACCAAGATACTTGGGCTTGATCCTGCTGCAAGACCAGTGAATGAAGGTGAAGTCTGCCAATTGGTACCACCGTTCTTACTGTATTGATAAGTTCCACCAAGCGGGGCAGTGACATTAATAGTTCCGGTTGACGGTCCGCATAAACCAGGCTCGATCTTGCAAATTGAAGGAGCACCTGGTGCAGTTGGAACAGTGATTGCCAGACCGGTAATGGATTTATAACATCCAGCAGCATTGGTAACAAGAACGGAATAGGTACCTGCAGGCAGGTCGGTGAGATCTTCGTCAGCTGATTTTCCCGCAGGTACTGGTCCGCCAGTAGTGGCTGCCCATAAAAATGAACTGGCAGTTCCTAATGTGACCGTAAGCGCAATTGAACCATTAGTAGGTACGCCATTGGTCCCGCAACTGCCATTGGTTGGGACAGCCGACGCATTTATCCCGATGGGTACGGTAACACTGATACCAGAAATATCTTTGTAACAACCATCTGCCGAGTTCACTCTTACAGCATAGGTCCCCGCCGGAAGACTGGTCAGATCTTCATCATCTGATTGACCTGCCGGTATGGGCCCTCCGGTGGTAGCCGTCCATGCAAAAGAACTGGCTGTTCCTGTAGTGACGGTGAGCGCGATCGAACCCAGCGTTGGAGAACCACTTACGCAGGCGCCATTTGTTGGTACAGCACTGGCATTAATTCCTGTTGGAACTGTGATATTGAACGTTGCAGTTTTCTGGCACGGAGTTGCATTGTGATCAGTTACGGTGATTGTGTACAATCCGGCATCGAGGTTACTGATGTCTTCCGTATTAGCAGTGAAACCACCTGGGCCGATCCAACTGAAAGTATAAGAAGGTACTCCACCAGAAGTAGTGACATTGATTGATCCTTTTGTAGGGACGCCACCAGAGCAGGCCCCATTTGTTGGCGTACCAGTTACATTAAGTCCTGCATTAACAGGTACCACTGGTACCGTTCCGCATTTTGGATTGATCTTATCAGGATCTGCCATCAGGGCTGCACAGTTGCTTTTTTTACCAGCGTCAGTCCATGCCATAACGAGGTTAACTATCTCCAACCTATTACCGCAGGTATAGGTAAGTTCGGCTGGGAAAGTCAATTCAGTAATCTTGTTAGCGTCGAGACCCGCGTCACTACAATCGCTAATTAGTACTGGTTGTCCTACCTGATTACCGTTCGCATCTTTTTGAACCAGGTATCCCCAGTATGCAAATGCCGGTCTGAAAGAGCCCGTTTTATTGTCGATAGCCAAAATAAGGTCCTTTGTGATTTGTTGACCTGGAGTACAGCTAACACAACTGTTGGCATCACCAATTCGAGCACTTACTAATTCGAGGTCTTTGGAAGTACAGCTTACCGAAAATTGTGCGATTGATACTGAAGAGATCAGTAATCCCAAAAGAATGAGCATAATTTTCTTTTCACGCAATCGCAGGAGTGTAATAATAGATCGCATATATCAGGGTTTTAGTGTTATTGAAACTCACTAAGCCTTCATACGGGCGCGTTACACAATGACCTTAGTAGATCATCAGGAATTGGAGAATGTAATGGTCAGATTGGATTTATTCTTGTAGAGATTGGATGGGTGCTGCTACACGATCATAAACACCAGTAGCAGTTAACATTAAAGTTTTGCCTTTTCTTTAATTTTTGCAATCACCCAAACTGGGGATAGCTCATCCAGTATAAGCCGGCTGTTCATTTGACTGTTGAACAATGGTCATTGCGATTAAGCGAAGGAATCAGTCCATGGGTTTTGGGGAAATATTTGAGTGTTAATCTATTGACTGTAATCTTTTAGATCTATGATTATTGTCAGTTAATTACAGAATTAATTGTTTTTAGTAAAGCTATAATCTGGTTATTTTTGCGCCTGAATAACTAAAACGATTTAATGGCTGCCATATCTTTTGACAACACAGAGAATGCTTTTGCGTATAAAACAGATAAGCAACTCAGCAAAGCAAATTTCCTTTTTTCATTGATGCATTATCCCTGGTTGGTTAAAACGGGAACCAGCATCACCCCCTGGGCGATCAAATCTGGTTTGCCGATAAAGGGAATTGTGCGGAATACCATTTTCGAACAGTTTGTGGGCGGTGAAACCTTGGAGCAAACAGCTAAAGCTGCCAGAAAGCTCGGCGAGTATCATGTTCAGGTGATCCTTGATTATGGCGTAGAAGGAGGTGATGACGGAGAACATGGTTTTGACCATGCCTGCGATGAATTTATGCGGGTGATCAATTACGCCGCTACCCAGAATAACATCCCATTCATGAGTATCAAAATGACCGGGATGGCACGTTTTGGTTTGCTGGAGAAACTGGACAGATCTTGCGATGCCAATTCAGGAACCCTATTTAAAAGATATAATGCTGCGCTCGAAAAACTAACGGCAGATGAAAAAGCCGAGTGGCAAAGGGTGCATGAACGAATGCACAAGATTTGTACGTTAGCAGCTGCGAAAAATATCGGCGTTCTTATAGATGCAGAAGAAACATGGATACAGGATCCGGTAGATATGCTGACCATGCTCATGATGGATCAGTACAATAGAGAAAAAGCGGTCATCTTCAACACTATACAACACTATCGCCACGACCGGCTCGAATTTCTCAGGGATTCCATTGAAGCAGCTGAGAAAAGAAATTTCATTCTCGGCATGAAACTCGTAAGGGGGGCTTATATGGAGAAAGAAAGAGAACGAGCCAGGGATATGAATTACCAGTCTCCCATACAGCCTGATAAAAAATCCACAGACAGGGATTATAATGCGGGTGTGAAATTATGCCTCGAACATATAGACAAGGTCTCTCTCATTGTGGCCACCCATAATGAAGAAAGTAACCTACTCGCCACAAGGATACTTGAGCAGAAAGGCCTGCCTTTGAATCACGATCATGTTCATTTCTCCCAATTATATGGAATGAGCGACAACATCACGTTCAACCTTGCAAAAGCGGGATGCAGTGTGAGTAAATATCTTCCCTTCGGGCCCATAGAAGATGTGGTTCCCTACCTCATGCGCCGTGCGCAGGAAAATTCTTCGGTGGCAGGACAGACTAATCGCGAACTGGCATTGATCAAGCGTGAGATTTCCAGAAGGAAAGCGCGTTCTTGAATGTTAATAATGTGATGAATGTGATCAATGTGGTTTAATGATAAGTGATTTATTCTTTCATTACTTACATTTTCACATTCATTGATCACATTTCCCACATTCATCACATTCCTCACATTCACATATTTCGCCGAAGACGAAACATGTGCTAGGTGTTCCACCAATACGTGATCTTGAGTACAAGCGCCCTGTTCTTGACAGAGAAAGGAGTGGGGAGATAATTGTCTGTATATACCAGGAAAATATCTGAAGCCGGTTTATACCTCCACTGCAGCCTTGAGTTGATATTGATATTTTTTAACTGGCTGTTGTATTGAATGAAGGTGGTGAAATAGAATTTATTGGTCAGTGTTAGATCTATTCTCGGGCTGACCAGCCATAATTTAGTGGTGTTCCAGGGAGAAGGCATTCGGATATCATTATAACTCAATCCCAGGCTGAAGATGGCATAGGGCTGTTTCCGGATACTGATCTCACCTGCCAGGTTCAACCGGGTTCCATTCTCATAATAGCCGCCATAGCGGGTAGCGAATGTGAAAGTGAATAGTTTTTGCGGACGTGAAACGAATTCTGTTCCCCAGGCCTTCCAGCTGTGTTCAGTGCCCCTGGCTAGCGTATCCTTACCGGAATTGGTTGGATCAAATGGTGCAGTCAGATATACATAATCCGTAGCGATCCATGTGGTGAAGGTGGTGTTGTTTCTCCAGGTGATGGTATATGGGATATAACTTTCATTATCGAGATTCTTTCCGTTCTCTCCGAAGAAATAGGTGCTTGACAACCTGAATCCATGTGAAAGTATTTTCCCTTTCTTTGGGAAGAATAGGTAGCCCCCGGTGGGATTGATCTTGAAATATCCCTTGCGGGGTACATAACCAACTTCAGCAACATAGTTACTCCCCACGTACTCGTGTTGCCAGCCCAGCGAGAGGCGTTTGCTGGCATACTGAAGATTTCCTGCCTGGGCCCAGTCTTTATTGCTCATTCCAGGAGTAAAAGACTTCATCAGCATCAGTTTTCCCAGTAATTTATTATTGGCACTTGCAAGGTTATATTCAAATCCAAGGTTCCTGTTATAATCATTGATAGGCTTTCCGGGCAATGTATCTGTGAAATCTGAAGGGGATTGCTTGTTGATGGCCATAATGCCAAAGTTGGATCTGCGGAACACCTTTCTCTGTAATGCCAATACTGTGAAGTTCTGGCCGGGAAGACCTTTCTCCAGGTTTTGTTCAGTTTGCATATTCATGACGCCGATCCTCCAGTCTTTATTCAACTTCCCGCTTAATCGTGCACCTGCAATGATGGGGGCATCCAGTCCGATCCTTCTTGAAAAAAACGGTCTCAGGTTCTGGTATCCAAAATTTGCAAACAGGTCGCCATTCTCCAGAAAGAACTGCCTTCTTTCTGGAAAAAACAATTCGAACCGATCGAGGTTGGTGACCTGACGATCCACTTCCACCTGGGAAAAATCCGGGTTGTAAGTTAGATCCAGGTTTAGGGATGAAGTAACGCCGATCTTGACATCGCCTCCGGCTTCCAGTTTCCAATTGGTAGGTGTGTTCTTTTCGTAATTTTTATCTGCACCGGTAAGAACATAAGGGATCACAGAAATATTGGCACCGGGGGGCGGCGGATCTTCATCCCAGATCAGTGTGCCGGTGAATGCCAGCGCAGCTGTTGGAAACTGGCGGGGTACGGGGGCCCAGCTTGATTTTTCAGGCACGCGGATATCATTCCTGCTCAGGTTGATCCCCCATTCCCGGATACCTTTTTTATACCTCAGTGTTTTAAACGGTATGGCAGCTTCAAATATCCATTTGTCTTCAAAATTCTTCACCGAAGAAGTCCATTTATTATCCCAGTTCAGATCGGCTTTTCCACCTTCATACAACAAGCCATCCCATTGTGCACCGGCGGCATTGGCACCAAAAGTGAGGCCGCTGGTCTGGTCTTCGAATGGATCTAGGAAGAAGATAAAATTGTCGTTCTTGACAAAATTAAAATCCCTTCTAAGAGATTCAACCATATTGACTCCGGGTACCAGTTTATGACAGATCGCGATGATGTAGATGAACTTGTCGTCGAAGCACATTTTCACTTCTGTTTTCACTTTGGCTTCGGTGTAGTCCATTGGAAGTACGGAATAGAAACTGTCTGCGCGGTCGGCTTCTTCCCAGGCTTTATCATCGGCCATACCATCAATAATCATTGCATGGTGGGTGCGTTTGATGTTCAACCTGAAATTATGGTTGACCTTCTGGGCAAAAAGGGGAACTGAGAGGCAGAAAAGGATGGCAGCTAATGAGGGTCTTAACACGTAGCAAATATAAGGAACAGGCAAAAGGGCCGGAACAAATAAGCCAAGATTGGGCCAGTTGTGGGTCTGGCGAATTTGGCCTGCAGAGAAAAAGAAATGATTTCAATCATAAAAATCGGATGATAAAGGTCATTTTCCATGATTTTAGTCAATAAAATGGGGTATTCAATGTCATAGGTTTGTAATGACATTTCCTGACTCATTGTCAATCTCATTTAAATATTTATTTTATGAATCTCCTTCGAAGTAAACTGTTTTGGGTTACGGCTATCCTGGTGACTTTTGTGGGGCTTATCGTCAGCTGTACCAAAAGCGACTCGATCATAGGTGGAACTGCCCCAACCACTAATGAAACTGACCTTTTATCACTTAAAACAAGTTCTGCCCCGGGAATAGATGGAACTATTGATCCCATGTGGGATAATGCCAGTAAACTGGAATTTACGGCCCAGGTGCCTGAGCCGGGTAATAATCTGTTTAGCGGATATATTGGGGAAACTTTCAATGGAACGATTCGCTCCATGTATGACGACGCAAATATTTATTTCTTAGTGGAAATAACAGATAATGACAAAAACATTAAGTCAACACCCTGGTATTTTAATCCTTCTGCAAATGTTTCAGGCAAAACAGGTTGGGCCCAGGAACTTAATGCAAGGGCATACAATACCAACGGTCAACTGACCAGAGAAGGTTGGGGGGAAGATAAATTTGCCATGCTCTGGAATATTGATAACTCAACTCCAAAATTTGTAACGCAACAGTGCTATGCCAGCTGTCACGTTTTTACCCCTTATTTCAATTATTATACGAATGTCTATACTTCAAATGCCGCCAGTGGCAATCATTATACGAATGGTACCGATGAAAAAATTGATATGTGGTGGCTGCATCCGAACAGGGGATTTGCCTTTGGAAAATTGGATGATGAATACCAGGATTGGGCAGGTGGACCTGCCGTTACCAATATAACTGGTGGCAATGCCAATGGTCGCCATTTTGATGATCAGGTAGTAGACAGTATTTCGAAACTCTGGCCTAATCGTCCGGTTTATTCTTTAGATGCTACACAGGGTTCTGTGAATAACAGGCAGACTTTAAAACTGGATGGTAACGGTGCATCCGTAACAGTTCCATGGTGGATCATTCCCAATGGCACCAGTGATTTTTTAAAAGCATCAGATACACTGGCGGGTGGCGTAGCTAAAAAAGTAACGGCAGTGAGTTCAGCAGGTGTGTTAACTTATGATGGCGGTACCATTGACCCCAATACTGGTACTGATTATCAAAGAATTGGTGACGCTGTATATGGAACCATTGGTCCGAAATGCTTTCCCGGTGTAATAGTTTCACCAGTTCTCAGGGGACGTGCAGATATCGATCTGTCAGCGGTCTATACCGGCGGTGGCTGGATCTATGAATTTAAGCGCCCGTTAAAAACTGCAGATGCCCTGAAGCAGGATATCAACTTTACCAGTTTAACCGATCAGCCATTCGGTGTTGCCTATTGGGACAGGTCGAATTACCAGCATGGTATCAAGCCAGGCCTGGTACTGAAATTCCAAAAATAGCCACAGCTGTTCTTATTCATATAAAATATCACGATCATGTTAACAATGAAAAGATCGGCACTGGTGATGGGTTTAGTCATGTTATTGGCTTTTTATGGTTGTAGTAAGGATACCACAGTGTACCTGAGCACTGAACAAGAGGTCACAGAGCCGGTAAGCTTTTCCAAACAGATGGTACCCATCTTTACTGCAAGTTGCAGTATCAGCGGTTGTCATAGTAAAGGAGGGTTGAAACCTGATCTGAGCGCCGAAAATGCATACATCTCATTGACCGTCGGGAATTATTATAATGTTTCTGATCCTGCAAACAGCGTAATCTATCTATGGCTAACAGGGAAAAAGACTCCGGCTATGCCATTGGGAGCTGCCAACAACCCTTCAAATATTAACGGCCTTACATTGGCATGGATTAAACAAGGTGCCAAAAACAACTAAAACAACAGTTATGAAAAAGCCTCATATATTTTTTCTTTCATCGCCCGGGTATAAAATAATATGCCTGATCTGTCTGCTTATGGCGAGCATTGGTGGGGTCATGGCCCAGAGCGACAGTGCGGGGCCTGTGCAGAAAAAAAATCCTTATGTTAAGAATACCTTTAATGGAAACCTGTTACTCGAGAACCAGACTGTAATGGTTCCCATTAAAGGAACATTTGAGTTTATTATCCAGCACAAATTTGGGACAGTGGAAAACGGGTTTGAGGATGTTTTTGGAATCTTTGCCCCTTCAAATATAAGGTTGGGGTTGAATTATGTTCCGATCGACAAATTACAGTTGGGTATGGGTCTTACAAAAGACCGTGTGCAGCTGGACCTGAATGCCAAGTATGCTCTTGTAAAACAGGCAAAGACCGGTGGTTGGCCAGTAAGCATCACCTATTATGGCAATATGGCCATAGATACCAGATCATCTGAGAATTTCGCCAAAAACTCTGACCGGTTTTCTTATTTCAACCAATTGCTCATCGCCAGAAAATTTTCAGACGCGATATCACTTCAGGTTGCTCCCAGCCTGACCTATTTCAATAATGTGGAAGGCTATATTGACGAGAGTGGTGAGATCCAGCCTATGATGGATAATATGCACCTGGCCATTGCTTTCATGGGTAAATTCAGGGTTTCGGAAAGCATGTCAATATTGGCTAACTATGATCAGCCTTTGACCCAGCATCTGACCAATAACCCGCATCCTAACCTGAGTGCAGGCATAGAGATACATACCAGTTCACACAACTTCCAGGTGATATTCGGTAACTATACGTACATACTTCCTCAGAGTAACAATTTCTATAACCAGAATGATTATAAAGAAGGCCAGTTCAGTATTGGATTTAATATCAGCAGACTGTGGAATTTCTGAGTTAGCCGGGGATGGCCATGAAACATGCATAAATCGTAACAGCTAGTCATGGCAATAACAAAAGGACGATGTTGGTCGTCCTTTTGTTATTGATGTGATAAGTACCGGAAATTTGCATTTCTGATCTCAATATTATATATTTAGTTATACAGGATGTTATGAGTAATGCAAAAAGAGCTTTATTGGTTATTATAATTGTTGTTACAGCTGCTATTGCATTATTTTTCCAAACCGTCAATAGTGAGAAATCCGCGGACTATGTTTCCGGAGATATCCAGGAAGCGACAAAGAAGGACTTTTTCAACAGTATCATACTGATGAAGGATCATGTGGTTGTGACGATCGACGGTAACGCCAATGATATTTCCTTTGAAGATCTTCAGGATGGTTTAGGCCGGTATGCAGAAAAATTGCGTGATCGGGAAGTAAATATTATCGGAGCAAGAGATGCAAATTATAAGAAATTTGTGGATGTACTGGACCTGATGACCATCTATCAGATCCCAAAATACAAGTTGATGCGTTCTGAACTTAAATCAAAGGATATCTGAAATTTAGCTTTCTTTACTTCCGGGAATCTTCTTATTTTTATCACCCCAAAACATCCAGGATCGTTAGCTCAGTTGGTTTAGAGCATTACTTTGACAGAGTAGGGGCCACTGGTTCGAGTCCAGTACGATCCACAAAAAAAAGAAGCTTCGAAGAAGCTTCTTTTTTTGTTCAGGTTGCAGGTTACTGGTTCCCTATTTTTCTCTCTTCCTCTCTGTCTATCTAATCAAGGCTTCCCAGAGTACTTCAACCGGATGCAAAGCTTTCTTACCCGTGCCATCTTTGATCTGGTGGCGGCAGCTGGTTCCAGTTGCAGCTATGATGGTATCGTCTTCCTGCTTACGTACAGCAGGGAATAATACCAGTTCGCCGATCTTCATGGAGAGATCATAATGTTCTTCTTCATATCCGAACGACCCTGCCATACCACAACATCCGGAAGGGATGGTTTGGACGGTATAGTTGGCTGGGAGTGAAAGTATCCTAACTGTTGGTGCTACCGACGAAATGGATTTCTGCTGGCAATGTCCGTGCAATACGATCTTTTTTGTTGCGGTACTGAACTGCTCGGGTTTGATATGACCTTTCTCCATTTCACTGGCCAGGAATTCATCGATCATGAATACATGGGTGGACATCTTCACCGCCTTATCATAATTTGCTTCGCTGGCGAGATCCGGATATTCATCCCTGAATGTTAGGATGGCCGATGGTTCTATCCCAAGCATGGGCGTTTCTTCATTGATCAGAGGAGAAAGCAATTCAATATTCCTGTTGATGATCTTCTGGGCTTCCCGTATCAGCCCCTTGGAAAGCCAGGTTCTACCACTCTCCAGGTGATCTGTCACCAATACATCGTACCCCAGTTTCTCCAGTAGTTCGATGGCCTTGATGCCGATCTCAGTGTCATTATAATTGGTGAATTCATCGCAGAACATGTAGACTTTCCTGCCGCCGTTGGATTTCCTGTTTTTCCTGTACCAGTTCCTGAGCGTGGTTGTATAAAGGGTAGGCATTGACCTTTCCGCAGCAAAACCGGCGGTTTTTTTGATCAGCCTGCCAGTGACCGTATTGGTCACCATAAAATTATAAACACCCGGAGCAATGGAAGCCATTTTTGATGAAGCCGTGAAGTTTGCGATCAGTCGTGAACGCAGGGGCACGCCGTGTTCGTCATAGTAATGCTGGAGGAATTCAGCCTTGAGTTTGGCCACATCCACATTGGAAGGGCATTCGGATTTACATCCTTTGCAACTCAGGCAAAGATCCATGACATTATAGATCTCTTCATGGTCAAAACGATTGACCTTGTCTGACCTTGTCAGAAACTCTCTCAGGATATTAGCCCTGGCCCTGGTGGTGTCTTTTTCATTTCGTGTAGCCATGTACGATGGGCACATGGTTCCTCCTGATAAGTGAGACTTTCGGCAATCGCCTGAACCGTTGCATTGTTCCGCATGTTGCAGAATATCCTGTTTATAGAACCGGAATATGGTATCAAATTTCGGCGTCTGCTGACCGGCTTCGTACCGTAGCATAGAATCCATGGGAGGAGTGTCCACGATCTTGCCTGGATTGAAAATGCCATGCGGATCCCAGGCTTTTTTTAATTCACGAAGCAATTGGTAATTCTTTTCACCCACCATCTGCCTGATGAATTCGCCTCTTAATCTTCCGTCACCATGTTCTCCACTGAGTGAACCGTTGTATTTTTTGACCAGTGTGGCGATCTCTTCTGCTATGATACGGAACAGTTTATGACCTTCTTCAGTTTTGAGATTTATGATGGGCCGCAGGTGAAGCTCGCCTGAACCTGCATGCGCATAATGCACAGAGTAAAGTCCATGTTTTTTGAGGATCTCATTGAATTCACGGATATAAGCCGGCAGGTCCTGAACATCAACAGCTGTGTCTTCAATTACAGGTACAGCTTTGTCGTCCCCTGGAAGATTGCCCAAAAGACCAAGACCTGCTTTCCGCAGGGTCCATATCTTCTTGGTATCGTCACCGAATAATAAAGGGAAATGATAGCCTAATCCTGCTGCCCGCATATCAGATTCAACATGCCTGCAGATCTCAATGATCTCCTCACGGTTTGAACGGCAGAACTCGATCACCAGAATAGCTCCGGGATCACCCTGCACAAAGAACCTGTTCTTAGCCTGCTCGCGGTTGTCTTTTGTACAGTCAAGTATATAATGATCTATCAGTTCACTGGCACTGGGATGATACTTCAGTGCGATGAGGTTGGCACGCAAAGATTCATC
>JAHEFC010000213.1 GCA_024640385.1 Sphingobacteriales bacterium | reverse complement strand
ATCTATCCTGTTAATGTGAGTTTTTATGTCAATGCTGCTGTAGACACCCGCGATGACGCGGTGATCTATGACGGTACAGATATCAAACACTCGTCTGACAGGCTGGTCTTTTTTAACCAGCTTTTGATATCAAGGAAAATAACTGAGAAGTTTTCTGTCCAGGTTGCTCCAAGCCTGTCACACCAGAATGCAGTTAGTGGATTCTATACCAAGAACGATAGTTCTGGTAAGGAAACCTATACTTCAATGGAGCATAATCATTTTGCAGTTGCCATATCTGCAAGGTATAAGCTGACCCAGATCTCATCTCTGATCTTCAACTATGATCAGCCCTTGACAAAACATCCTTCTAATAATCCCAATCCGAACATTTCATTTGGCTTTGAATTCAACACCAGCAACCACACTTTCCAGGTGTTTGCCGGAAACTATTATTATCTGAATCCACAGCGAAATAATATGTATAATCAGAATGCACCCTTTTCTTATACAGATGCTGTGACAGGTGAAAAAGTTAAAGGCGGTCAGTTCCTCATTGGCTTTAACATAACCAGGTTGTGGAATTACTAGTGGATAAACTAACATGAAATGAAGAGTATCGGGCATATCATCTTGGGTGCAGTTGCATTTTTTTTCCTGGTGATCATTTTTGGTTGTCAGACCAGGCAGCATACAAGTGAAGCTAAAGAGCAGTTGCCTGGGCCATTGGTTAATTTTACAAAGGCCTCATCATCGTCCGGTACTACACTGGTAGTTGATAGAAGATGCGTTTTGTTTTTCCATCCGGATTCTGCTCAATTGGAGAGTTTCAAGATCACGGCTACTGCACAGATCTATGAGAGCGTAACTCATGATTGTTTTTTCCAGATGCGGAATGCCCGGAGTGTTCTGAAAAAATATTGGCCCGGGCTCAGGATCAAAGAAGTCCATGATACCAGGTATCTCATTTTTGTAAAGCAAGACAGCAGCATCGTCCGGTACGATCTGGATTCGCTGGAGTTTTGCGGTATGATTCTTTTTGACGGCAGCCAGGATCCTAAGGTTGCTGATATGACAAATGTTGACACAGAACTTGGGTTCTATTTCAGTAAAAAATAGCAACAATTAAAATTTTTCGTAATGCAGGAAACTAAAAACAGGAGATCGAGGAAAAGCTTTTTGCTTTGGGCCACAGCCATCCTGGGTTCTTTCGCCGCTTTCAAAATGTTCAGGCAGAAACCGCAGCAAGACAAAATAGTGATGCTGACCGAGGACGGTAAGTTGGTGGAGATCGACAGCAGTCTGCTTAAATCCGGAGCGAGGAAAGTGACAAATCCCGAGTTGCAGCAGTGGATGAAAAACAAGCCCTCAAAACCATAAATCTATTTTCATGAGCTGTACATGCGGTAAGAATAATTGTAATTCAAACGAGGAGACGAATTCGAGGAGGGAGTTTCTTGCTCTGGGTCTGATGGCCACCCTTGCTGCTGCAGGATGCAATAGTGATGAGAATCCATTTAGCCCGGAAGAGCCGGTAGCACTTACCGGAGAGAAAGTGAAGTTGCTTTCTGTTAATGGAGAAGTGATAGAAGTGGACAGGGCATTCTTAAAGCCCGTTCCAGATATGCCTTCCTTATCAAACAGTGAAGAGAGGAAGGGGATGCCAAACAAGCAATTTGTTATGGTGATCGACCTGGCCCGTTGCAAGAACCTTAAGAAATGCCAGAGTGCATGTAACCATATGCACCAGGTGCATCCGGGCCAGAGCTGGATCAAAGTGCTGAGCATGGAAGATGCAGACCATACTGCTCCATACTGGCAGCCCACCACCTGTATGCATTGCGATGAGCCTCCATGTGTAAAGGTTTGTCCTGTTGATGCTACATTCAAGCGGCAGGATGGCCTGGTACTGATAGACAGCGACCGATGTATTGGTTGCAGGTTTTGCATGGCGGCATGTCCTTACTCTACCCGCGTGTTCAACTGGGGCGAGCCTGGGTTGACGGCAGAGGTCAAAGACCAGCATTATTCATGTGAAACCAGCATGCCCCAGAAAAAAGGAACCGTGGGTAAATGTGATTTCTGCCCGGATATGACCAGAAAAGGGGAATTACCTCACTGCGTTTCTGCATGCCCCAACGGAGTATTCTTTTTCGGAGATATGAATGAAGATTCTGTATCCAATGGGGCAGAAACATTCCGTTTTTCCGAATTGATCAAAGACAAAGCGGGGTACAGGCTGATGGAAGATCTTGGAACAAAGCCCAGGGTGTATTACCTGCCCCCTGTGAACAGGAATTTCCCTTACGAAAACGGGCTTGAAACCCAGGCGGAGTCGGATAAATTGAATACCTCTAAATAATTAGATGTGGAAAATTCAAATGTTAAGGCAGTGGAACAGATCACTAAAGATCTATTACCTCAGAAATTCGGGAAAAGAGGAAAGATCTGGACAGCTGTATTAGTTGTTATTTGTCTGGTAGGTGCTTATGCTTATTTCAGGCAGTTGAAGTACGGGCTGGAAGTGACCAATATGAGAGACTATGTGTCCTGGGGCATCTATATTTCCAACTTCGTTTTTTTTGTGGCGATCAGTCTTGTGGGATCGCTGATCACCGCGGTATTCAGGCTTTCTGATGTGAAATGGAGTACGCCATTGACAAGAATTGCAGAGATCATTGCCGTATCAGCCATCGTTTTTGCATCGATCATTATCATTGTTGATATGGGTCGGCCGGAAAGGTTTTACAACCTGTTTCTTCACGGGAGGATCCAGTCGCCCATTATCTGGGACGTTATTGTAATCACCACATATTTCTTCATCAGCATCCTCCTGTTATACATTCCCTTGCTGCCTGACCTTAAGATCCTGATAAAAAATGAAAAGCCCGGCACCTGGCTTAGCAAACTATATCGTTTCCAGGGATCATTCTGGGCGGGCACCAAAGAGCAGTTCCGGATCGGGGATAAAGCCATCAACATTCTTTGTATCCTCATCATACCCGTGGCTTTCAGTATCCACACGGTGACGTCGTGGCTGTTTGCAACAACATACAGGCCGGGATGGGACAGCACGAATTTCGGTGCTTATTTCATCTCAGGCGCATTCCTTGTTGGCGCAGGAGGAGTGGTGACGGCCATGTATATTTTCCGGAAATATTATCACCTTGAAAAATATATAACTGAAAAGCATTTTGACCGCATGGGAAAGATCGTGGTGCTGCTTGCACTGCTTTATCTCTATTTCAATGTGAACGAATACCTGGTGCCTGCTTTTAAGATGAAGAAATCTGAAGAAATGCACCTTGAAGAATTGTTTACGGGAAGCTTTTCAGGAATGTTCTGGTTTGCCATCCTGGTGGGCATGATCATCCCCATACTGATCTTATTATTCAGGAAAGGGCGAAAACCTTTTCCAGTGTTCATTGCCGGTGTGATGATCGTTATCGGGGCTTGGTTTAAAAGATATCTTATTGTTACACCTACTTTGTTACATCCATTTTTACCCATGCAGGATGTACCGGTAAACTTCCGCCATTATTTTCCGAGTTGGGAGGAATGGGCGATAGCGATGGGATCACTGGCGGGAGCACTCCTGATCATTACTTTCTTTGTAAGGATCTATCCAATAGTGCCCATTGAAGAAACGATCATTGAACAAACTGAAAGCCATGAGAAAGCAGATCAATAGTTATGTCGTTTTTGCTTTTTGCGTATGTTCTTTTTTATCGATGAATGTATCGGCGCAGAAAAAAGAAGATCCGGGCAAGGAATATATCAGCCTGCGTTATTATAACGTGAATAACAATATTCAATACCTGTTGCTTTCAAGCCAGGTACGGAAGAATAGCCAGGTCAGGCCTCAGCCAGGTAAGGTCTACGAGATATACATGGAAAATAGTGAGCCTTCAAACCTGATCGGGAAGGTCAAAACAGATGCGCGTGGTGATGCAAACGCCGTAATTCCGCCCGCACTGAAATCCCTCTGGGATTCAACTGCTCAGCATATATTCATCGTTAAACAGGGCGAGGAGGAGATCATATCAGACTATACGGTTACTAAGGCACAGATAGTTCTGGATACAGCAACCGTAGATAGCGTCCGGAATATTAAGGTCAGGGTGAATAAATGGAATAACGGCAGCTGGTCGCCAGCACCTGATGTTGAGATGAAGGTGGGCGTTAGACGCGTTGGCGGCATCATATCGGCGGGCGACGAAGATACTTACACAACCGATTCTACAGGGACTATTACCGTTGAGATGACCAAAAAAGGTATCCCTGGTGATTTGAAAGGCAACTATATTCTTGCAGCCCGGGTAGATGATAATGATTCTTATGGCAACCTGTTGGTAGAGAAAACAGTTCCATGGGGGACTGTACTTAAGCCCGATAATAGTTTTTTTGAAACACGCGCGCTGTGGTCTACCCGAACAAGGGCGCCGCTTTGGTTATTGTTCATGGCCTATGGCATTGTGATATCAGTCTGGACAACACTTATTTACCTGGTGATATTGCTGATCAGAATAAAGAAACTGGGCACTGCTGAACAATAGAATTGTTCAGGGAAAAAGGTTTTCCGTATAACTTTATAGGATATGGAACCAAGAAAACTTTTCATCTACATTGCCTGCAGCCTGGATGGGTATATCGCTAAGCCGAATGATGACTTGAGTTTCCTGGATGTGGCCAGTAAAGAAGGGGAGGACTACGGCTATGCTGAATTTATTTCTACCATAGATACGGTGATCGTTGGAAGGAAAACCTACGACTGGGTAATGAAGCAGATCGGCGAGTTTCCTCATGCAAAGGATAAAGAATCTTTTATAATCACACGCACACCCAGACCATCTGAAGGGAACCTACATTTCTATTCCGGGGACCTCAAAGAACTGGTCGATCAATTGAAATCCAAACCGGGCAAACATATTTTCTGTGACGGAGGGGCTGAGGTGATCCAGACTTTATTAAAAGAAGACCTGGTGGATGAGATGATCATCTTTACCATGCCTATCATGGTAGGGGAGGGTACCCGGTTGTTCAAGGATGGAAGACCGGAGCGTCGGGTCAATCTGGTGTCAACAAAAGCATATGATACAGGTGTGGTTAGGGTGCATTATGAGTTGAGGCGAGAGGCGAGAGGTGAAAGGCGAAAGGCGATAGGCGAAAGGTGATAGGCGAGAGGCGAAAGGTAATAGGCGAGAGGTGAAAGGCGAAAGGGAAATCTTCTCTCGCCCCTCGCCTTTCGCCTCTCGCCTCTCCCCTAATCCTGCCATTCCCAATCCTGCCCCAGGGCCCAGTTGTTATCAAAGTATCCAGCGGCTTTGATTCCTTTATCTCCATCTTTCAGCATATCAACAGTAAAGATCATAAAGTCAGGGAAGCCCGAAGCTCCGCTGAAATATTGATTGGCATCCGCAGCCCTCATGCCTTTGATACCAGTACCTCCAATTAGCGCGATAGCAGTTTTTGTATTACTCAACTGGGGCCACATGTAATAGGAACCAAGATCATCGCCGGTCCAGATTTTGGTTCCCGCAGTAGCTTTGCCTTTTTCAATTTTTACCGGACAGTCTTTCATCAACAAAGCAGCGGCTGCATTGGTGGTCATATTACCATATAAAATGATCCCCCGGTTTTCATAATGGCCTTTGGCAAATTCAACATCCGACATAATATCTATTGCACCGTTTCCGCGGTAGTACCAGGTTTCTGCATCGTATTTGGCTTTGTTGTATGCCCAGGCATTTTCTTCTGCATTTCCTTTGGTGCCATAAACAAAAACCATCCGGTAATTGAAGGGCTCTTTGAAACCGCCGTTCCGGCTGATCCCTTTCTGGGTCAGTGAAGGGGCCGAAGCTTTTTCCCAGGTGGGATTTTTGACAAGCACAATTTTTGATTCCGACGTTCTGATAAAGGTTGACAGTTGCTGATCGAGTTCAAGCTTCACTGTATCGCCTTCTTTGAAGTCCGCAAGATCAATACTGAGCGCTGCAATATTTTCAGTTTTACCTTTTATGGTTTTCTTTTTCATATCTCTGCCCAACACAATACGACTGTATTCGAAAGATTTCTGCTGCTGCAGGATGGTGGCCCACCTGTAGCTGGCTGATATACCTGTCGATGCTGTAGTAAAGTCAATTTCATTAACAGCATCGGATGTTGGGATCGAATGCCATTTGAAAAAGTCGAAGATCGGTTTCCAGTCTACACTCTGATCACCGAACCAATGGGATCCGCCTGGATATTCATAATAGCTGAAATCCTGGTGAAATTCTCCCAGCAGTTTTCTCATCTGCCTGGCAAATTCCACAGGCACGGTTTCATCGGCATCACCATGGAAAATATATACTCCGCCTGCTTTGTAATTTTTTGCCAGTGCCAGCACGTTGCTTTGATTGCTGGACCTGATCAGCATTTTTCTGATCGGGGATGCGGCGTCAGTAGGTACTTTCCCATCATGGGAGCCATAGGCGGCGAGTGTTGGATAACCTGCACAGGGTGCAATGGCTGCCCAGGAACCCGCATAAGTTGCCCCAAGGAACCAGGTGCCATGCCCACCCATGGAGTGCCCGGTGAGATAGATCTTTTGCGGATCAGGCTTGTATTTTTCCCTGGCGATCTGCAATACTTCAAGCGCATCCAGGCGTCCCCAGTCTTCCCAGTTAAATCCCCTGGGTCTCCTGTTGGTAGGTGCAACCACAGGACCTTCATCTTTGGATTTATAGGCCCTGGCCTGGCCAATCGCCTCAACCCCGGCTCCATGAACGGAGAAGAATAATGAAGGCGCTTTGTCGGATCTTGTTTTCTGCGGAGCAACGGCATAATACTGAACCGATCCGTCGATCTCGCTGATGAAGGTATAACTGGC
>JAHEFC010000212.1 GCA_024640385.1 Sphingobacteriales bacterium | reverse complement strand
CTTCAGCTTTTTTGATGTTTCCGAAAAAGTCGGGATCGTGATCGGGCTTTTCCTGTTCGGTTTCCTCACCGAGCTAACCGGCTCTCAACGGACTTCGGTTCTGAGTTGCATGAGTTTTTTCATCATCGGTATGGTATTTTTGCTGGTCACGCTTAAAAGAATGCGCAATGAAACTGTACGTAATTGAAACCGGCATGTTCAAACTGGACGGAGGCGCCATGTTTGGCGTGGTTCCTAAATCCATCTGGAACAAACTGAACCCGGCAGATGAAAATAACATGTGCCCCTGGGCGCTCCGCTGCCTGCTGATCGAAGACGGCGACAGGCGCATCCTGGTTGATACAGGGATGGGCGACAAGCAGGACGCGAAGTTCTTCAGTTATTATTTCATGCATGGCGATGATACCCTGGACAAGTCATTGGCCAAACATGGTTTCAGTGCCGCAGATATCACCGACGTGATCCTTACTCACCTTCATTTTGATCATTGCGGCGGAGCGATAAAAAAACAAGGAGATCAACTGGTGCCTGCATTCCCCAACGCAACATACTGGTGCAACGAGAAACACTGGAAATGGGCAACAGAGCCCAACGACAGGGAGAAAGCTTCTTTTCTGAAAGAAAATATCCTTCCCATTCAGGAATCCGGCAAACTGAAAATGATAGAGGTTTCTCCTTTGACGCCGTTTACTGAAAATGTATCGATACGATTTGCCTATGGCCATACGGAAGCCATGATGCTTCCACAGATCAATTATAATGGCAGGACCATCGTTTATATGGCCGATCTCTTACCTGCCGCAGCGCATATCCCTATTCCTTATGTGATGGCATACGACATGTTCCCGCTGACCACGCTGTTGGAAAAAAAAGCATTTTTAGAAGAAGCAGTCGAGAATGATTATGTGCTGATGTTTGAACATGACCCAACCATCGCTTTCTGCACTTTGCAAAAAACAGAAAGAGGGATCAGGATGAAAGATGTTTATAGCCCGGATAACTAACGGAAACTGATCCTGGAACTGAGCGGATAACGAAGATTGGAAAATCCCATCATATCTACTTTCACACTGCCGACAGATATGGGGCTTTCTGCACGCAGTGGAATGTGATTCTGGTCATCGGAGACCCACAAAGTCATCTTCTCACCACCTTCAAAAATATCCCCCTTAATGAGCAAGGGTTTTAATTTGATGGCCCTGAACTTGCCGTATTTGGTTTTGATCTCTTCTTTTCCAATATAACGGATAAAAAGATTGTTCACCTCATCGTCAATGAAGAGGCTGAACGGGATCTTGTCGTTTGGCTTATACTTGTTAAAGTCAATATTCCGTGCATAATACACGGCGCTGATCACATCCTGTATGCAGGGAGGAACCGCAAACGTGCCGTTCTTGCTGGTTGCGGTATTGTTTTCGTGATTGAATGTCACGTTCTCAAATTTTTTATACCCTCCTTCATTGACATTCCTGATGAACTTGTAGGGCTTCAGGGTATTCGTATCCAGATAGGTTTCATAACGGTCGCGTACTTTAAATATCCAGTCGTACCTCGGATTGGAAAATCCATCGCCTATTGCATGGAAATAAGTTTTATTATCCAGGACTTCCTTTTTAAGGCTTAACTGGGCAGTCCCGGCTTCAATATAGATACCGATCACGCTGTAAAACACCTTCAAAGTGATCCGCTCACCTTCCAGGAATACTTTATTATTTGTACCACAGAAATCATCACCCAGGCTGGCCTGTATGAAATTCAGAAGGAGTATGGCAGTGATCAATATTCTTTTCATCAATATTTGTAGATTTCAGCTCTTTGAAAGCTGCAACTGCAAAGGGTCGGCCTTCAATCAATGACTGTACAACAGCTTACCGCGTTGCATCATCTTTCTTTAAAGATACGGATTCCAAGCATGAACAGACTTCCGGCCAATGCCGGTATAACCAGATTAATGAACCAGATCCCGGTAGCAACAGCATAAATGCCAACAGTATTCTTACTCACCATACTGAACAGCAGGATGCTGTATTCCCACCTGAGACCGAGCTCAAGCAATGCAATAGTTGGCCAGATGGCGAGCCATAGGAAAAGTACTGATACCAGCCAGAATCCCTGCCACCATCCTGCTTCCACATGCATGACCCCGAGCAACAAATTATACTGAACAATGAATACTAAGAACCTTGCAACAGATAATGAAAGTACTCTTAACAAAATTGTAACAGAGAGATCTTCAAGTACGGATATATGCTTTACAAAAATACCTGCGCCTGGTAATCTCTCCACACCTTTGATGATCCAGCTGATCCTGAAATAGATCATGAGGCAAATAATGGTGATGAAGATCAGGATCACTTCCAGGAATTTCAGCCAGATCGAAAAAGAAGAAATGTATTCGTTGGTAAGAAAAAGATCGCGCAACATCCATATTCCGATCACACCAAATAAAAGCGTAATGATGAGTTGACTGAAACTCCCTGCAATAGTCAGCGATACTGCCCTGATCCTTTTGCCTTCAGAAATATACAGAACCCTTCCGCCATATTCACCAATCCGGTTCGGGGTATTCAAGGCAAAGGCAACGCCAGACAGAATCGCTTTGAATGATCTGCCCAGGCTCAGTTTTTCCAGAGGCAGTAGCAGCACCTGCCATTTCCGCGCCTCAATGCCCCAGTTAATGACCATCAGCACAAATACTGCCCAAAATTTCCAGGCCATGTTGCCCGTTGCTGCCTCCCGGATCAGGGCCAGGTTCTGTTCAAGATCGGGCTGTTGCCGGATCTGGCGAAAAATAGAAATGGACAACCAGATGAAGATGAGGGGGCCGAGAAAGTAGTTGAGAAATATTTTGATACTTTTGTTCAGCAGCTTCTTTTCTCAAAATTAATTCCCTCTTGCAACAAACATCGAAATTTATTTTAGGCATTGATCCCGGTACTCAAACCATGGGATATAGCCTTATAGAAGTGAAAGGAAAGAAACTGAAACTGATCAGGATGGATGCCATCAGGCTGACCAAAGTGAAAGATATTTTTGAAAGGTTGGGTATCATTCAACAGTCGATGAGCGACCTGATCCGTGAACACAAGCCTGATGAGCTGGCCATTGAGGCGCCATTCTTTGGTAAGAATGTACAGAGTATGCTCAAGCTCGGAAGAGCGCAGGGCGTAGCTATTGCTGTTGCCATGCAAAAGGGCTTGCCGGTAACGGAATACTCTCCCCGAAAGATCAAGCAGGCCATTACAGGAAACGGAAATGCAGATAAAGAACAGGTATGGAAGATGCTGAAGATCATCCTGGAAATCGATATAGAACATGATTCCTACGATGCTTCAGATGCGCTGGCTGTGGCAGTCTGCCATCACTACCAGGGTAATTCCGGGCCGCAGGGGATAGTTAAAGGTGTAAAAGGATGGGAAGACTTTATAAGAAAGAATCCGGATAAAGTCCGGTAATAGCAGGTTGCAGGTGACAGGTTGCAGGTGGCAGAATTATTTCATCTTCTTCAGATTCGCAATAAAAATTACTGCAGGAATAAGCAGAACAAGTTCCCACCAGTTGAATGCCCCTGTATATAAATCAAGCCCCAGCTTTACTGCCAGGCATCCCAGAAAAACATAAACACCCCATTTTTCCATCGACCAGATACCGGCCACGGAAGCGAAAATGATTATAGTGATCAGGGTATGGGCAGCTGAATAAAGCAGGCCATATGGGGCGTACACCCCTGTAAACGTATAAATGATATTGAAAATTCCCGCTGTCAGGAGCAGGGAAGAAAATGCTGTAATGATCCCAGGCCGGTTTACAGGCTCAGCTGACATGGCTTAGGATTTTTTCCTGGCAGGCTTTCATTTCCTCCGGGCTAAGCTTGAGTTTGGCCCTGGTAAAATTCAGGTCATCCGCTGTGTTGATGGGAACCAGATGCAGATGGGCATGAGGCACTTCAAGGCCGATCACGGCAATGCCACATCGTTTGCAATCAAAAGATCTCTCAATTGCCTTTGCTATTGGCTGGGCAAAAACCAACATCTCCGCAAGAAGATCCTGAGTCATATCAAAGAATTTGTCTACTTCCTGCCTGGGCACCACCAGGGTATGTCCCGGCTGTAACGGAAATACATCCAGGAATGCATAGAATTTGTCGTTCTCCGCGATCTTGTAAGAGGGTATCTCCCCATTGATGATCCTGGTGAATATGCTGCTCATATCGAGATCTCTTCAACTTTGAATTGTAGCACGCCATTGGGTGCAGTCACCTCAGCTACCTCCCCAACTTTTTTGCCGAGCAACCCTTTACCTATCGGCGAAGTAACGGATATCTTGGACAGTTTAAGATCAGCTTCTTTTTCAGAAACGATCTGGTAAACCATGGACTTATTGGTAGCAAGATTGGTGATCTTGACTTTGGTCAGGATAGATACCTTACTGGTGTCTATATTGTCAGCCTCAAGGATGCGGCAATTGGCAAGATCCGATTCAAATTTCTTGATCCTGGCCTCCAGTATGCCCTGTGCTTCCTTCGCAGCATCGTACTCAGCATTCTCTTTCAGGTCACCTTTCTCCCTGGCCTCAGCTATGGCTTTTGAAGCAGCCGGCCTGTCAACCGTCTTTAAACGCTGAAGCTCAGCTTTCATTTGCTCCAAAGTTTCCTTAGACACATATAAAATCCCGCTCATAAGTCCTCCTTGATTTGCATCGTTGATTAAAAAAAATAACAACGCCCCAGTTTGGACTGAAGCGTTGCTATGCACAAATGTAAAATTAAAAAATCAAAAGCAAAAATTAAGGCGCAGCAGCCGTCTATTTGGCATATTTGGCATAAGAGTCAACCATATAGATCTTGCCATCCCTGAACCTCCAGTTCTCCTGGTAGGTGGTTGAATCCACTTTGCCATTGTTATAAACCACTTTTTCCTTGATCCAGGTCACCACCCAGTCTTCATTTTTGTCATTTGAATGCAATGCGGTAAACGCCACGGGAGTTTCAGAGAATTCCTTGAATTGGGCCCTGAAATCTTTGGCGAGTTTAACCATTTCATCCCTGGTGAGTTTGATCTCTTTCTGTGCAAAATTGTAACGGATCACTGAATCCGCATAATATTTGCCGAGCTCATCCATCTTGTTATCTTCTACCGCTTTATACATGTCGAGCACTACCTTGATCAGCTCTGGTTTTCCCATGGAAAAATCAGATGAATATTTTGCGGTATAAGGATACGTAATGGCTGGTGCAGCTGCAACTGTTGCGGTTGTATCCGCTGCAGGTGTTTCAGGGGCATTGTTGGCGCAGGATGCAAAAAATCCTGCAGCCATGAGCACAAGAATAGTTTTTTTCATACTGATTGAATTAACGGCAATTGAATTAAAAAATTTTAAAAAGTTACAGAATTATCCCATCCGCCACCTAAAGCCTTATATAGCTGGGCAAATGATATAAGCTGTTCCCTCCTGATCACAGAAGCGTTATTCTCTGCATCAAACAGCATACGCTCGGCATCAAGCAGTTCCAGGTAATTGGAATACCCTGCCTCATACCTTGCATAAGCCAGGTCATATGTTTTCCTTGTAGTTAAAACCAGGTGCTCAAGATTTTCTCTTTCGGTTTTGTAGGTTTCAATACCAATTAATCCGTCCTGAACATCCTTGAAAGCCACTAACACGGTTTGTTCGTATTGCAGCAGGAACTGTTCGCTTCTTTTCTTTTCAATCTCAACTCTTTTCTTGTTCCTGCCGAATTCGAATATGGGCCCTGTGATGCCGGCCGACAGCACTGACGAGATCGCATTGGTGGTGAACAGTTTGGAGAAATCCTGGCTGTGCAGCCCAAGGGCCGCCATAAGATCGATCGAAGGATATCGAAGTGCCTGAGCAATGCCGATCCTCGCGAACTGGGCCTGAAGCATCTGTTCAGCAGCCCTTACATCCGGTCTTTGCGAAAGGAGTGTGGATGGCAGACCCACCGGTAATTCAGGAGGTGTATGCTGATCTGCATTGAGTAAGCCCCGCCTGATATCTCCCGGCATTTTACCGGTCAGCACACTCAATGCATTCTCTGTTTGCCTGATGTTGCGGGTGAGATTTGCAATAGTGGCTTTGGCTATGGCAACCTGTCCTTCAGCCTGGAGTTTATCCATTTCAGCCACTTCACCTTTTTCAAACCGGGCATTAATAATGGTAAATGTAGCTTCCCTGGACTTTAACGTATTCCGGGCTATTTCCAAACGTTCATCCAGATCCCGCATAAGGAAATACTGCATGGCCGTTTCTGCGATCAGGGTGATATACATTGACCGGTAATCGTCTTCAGTAGCCCTCATCTCAGATTGGGCGGCAATTTTTTCATTCCTGAATTTGCCCCAGAAATCCGGTTCCCAGGAAGCAGAGGCAAAAAGATTGTATGCAGCGCGCGGTGAACCACCACCCACTTCGTTGGCATTGTTATTACTCAGGTCATAATAGCCTGCTCTTGCCCCATATCCTATGGAAGGCATGGAAGATGTTCTGGCAAATCCAACTGCCAGCCTTGATTCTTCAACACGAGCCAGCGTGGTGCGGATATTCTTATTGCTGTCCACCGCTTCCCTGATCAATTGCTGAAGGGCGGAATCTTTGAACAGGTTCCACCAGGCAAGATAGGAAATGGTATCGCCTGCTTTTGTATACTGCGAATCCCTGTACTGTGCAGGTGTTGTCACCACCGGTTGCTGGTATTTAGGACCCACCATACATCCGGCTAGCAGCACTATTGATATGATAATGACCGATCTCATGATTAGGCATTTGTTTGTTCGGGAACTTTCTCTTTTTTCTTCTTCCCGGTTAAATTCTCAATGAATACGAACAACCCG
>JAHEFC010000211.1 GCA_024640385.1 Sphingobacteriales bacterium | reverse complement strand
CCATAAACTCCAGGTGGTAATCTCTCCTTTAGCCACTCTTTCTTTATGCATGGGTTTGTAGGTGTCTTTTTCTAAAGCAATGTATTCAGCATCCTTGCCATCAGGAACTTTCATATAATTGATCTCGTAGTATTTAGCGGAACCATCGTTTGGCAAACCGTCAAGGAACTGTGTGATCAGCTGGCTTTCAATTACACGTACCTGGCCATATTTATCTAAAGTTTCCTGGATCGCTTTGTCTGACGCTCCGGGCATCAGTTTTTTCATGAATTCCTGGGGGCTTGTTTTAGGTTCCATGAAACTACTGATGGAATTGGACATCGCTACACCAACAAAATTATAACCGTCTTCAGGGTTAGTAGACATACCTACTGAGTAAAGGGCCCATGAAAGGATCTCGCCGTTGTTTACCCGCTCCTGGAACATTTTTGATCCGTAATTTTTAATGAGGTCAAGATAGTCGCCGCCTTTTCCGCGATCCGCCTTGATATAAGTGACCATGGCATACATGGGCTTGTCTTGTGCAATAACATTGAGTTGGAGGATTAAAACGAGGATAAGGCCTGAGGCAACACGCCCCAGCATTTTAATGGACATCATACGTAAACAGTTTTGGTTTGAGAATTAGAATACCCGCATAAGGTAGGTCTTGTGCCTGCCGAATGGTATAACCAATTGTGGTGAGAGGTTATAGGCTTTCTATGTCCCTGGCGGTAATGTTAACCGGGCCAACCATACCGGCTGGTTTCAATTCAGAATCAGGCCGGTAATAATACCATAGCACAAATGCTTTTCTGCCTTTAGATGGCCGGGGTTGTTTATTGATGAACCAATCGGGAAATGCTTTCATAGCACGGCCGAATTTTTCCCGGTCAGCACCCCATTCAAAATCTGCCGGTTCTTTTTCGTCTCCAATCAAACGGTTTGCCCAGTTTGTAGTGACTGATATCTCGATCTCGTTTTTGCCTGGTTGCAATGCGCTGGAAATATCCATTTGATAAGGAGGATACCAGTCGACGCCAAGGCTCTTGCTGTTAAGCCTGACCGAAACGATATCGTTCAGTGTGCCCAGGTCCAGTATATATTGCCTGCCCCGATGCATAGAATCCAGGGTAAAAGCACTTGTATAGGTTGCGGTACCGGCGAAATACCGGATCCGTGGATCAGTATGTTTGCTGAAATCAGTCAGGGAAGAAAATACGGCTTTAAAAGGATCGTCCAGCTTGGGCTGGAAATCGACTTCCCATGGGCCGGCCAGCGGTTGATTCAGGGGCGCAGCAATATTTATGGTTTTCTTCCCGCCGTCTGAGTAAACAATTGTTACGGATATTGCTTTATCTGCAGTTATATTCATGCCCTCCGTTTCTACCTTTCCAGACACTGAGATGGGGTGGGCCGCTCCGTCAGGCTTATTTCTGAACACAACAAACTTGGATTGATGGTCTTCCAGTTTTAGGGTTAGATAGGTTCTTCCATTTTCATCGTTCCACACAGGTGCATTGCCGATAGAACCCTCTTCTGCATTCCAGATCTCAGGCTGCAAGCCGCTTTGCTTGAATGACAAGCTTACCTGCTGAGGGTTACTGAACAGGTTTGCAATAAAATACACTTCGCCCTGCGTTCCGGTACGGTGGATGGCTTTAATATATTGTGCAGAATCAGCTGATTCGATAATAACGTCGGGTGTGATGTTGAACGCAGACAAGGCTTCGTCAACTGTGCGATAAATATTCTTCCCGCTCCAGATCTGGTCTGCCAGTTTTTTGATCTCCTGGTCACAGGCAGGATAGTTTTGCAAACTGTATGAACTGGTTGGTCTGGGCCCAACAATGGTAGCACCTGCATCAACAAGTGTTTTCAGTTTGGCCAGCACTTCAGGAAGTATTCTGTTTGTATCCGGCAGTACAATGAATGGATATGTTCTTCCTGATGCAATTACAAGTTTTCCATTTACCACCCTGATCTCCTGCCTGAGAAAATCCTGGATTGAAATAATATCAGATTCGTCTTTATCCTGCTTTTCCAGGCAGATATATGCTGCAGTTTGCTCACCGTATTGCAGCAGCGTTTGGGTGCGGGCCAGATATTTAAAAAATGCTTTGCCTGGTTCAGCCCAGGTCTGATGTCTCCCGAAATGGGTACCCCACCAGCCCATGCTCATGCCGGGCTGATAGTTATCGTCAAAAGGCTGGTGTACCCAGGTATGAAGGATCAGCCTGTTGATGCCGGAAGAGAATGCCCAGGTGGCAGTGGGTTTCAGAAATGCGGGGTCTTCCGTGTATTGGCTGTTTTCGGGCCAGCCAGTGAATGCTTCTGCGCCAATAATTGTTTTTCCCGCGGTTCTGCCACCGGCCGGAACATGGGTAAGCATGCCCACTTTATGGGTCCAGAATTCCCCCATCGGAAGATCTGCCAGGGCAGCTCCCTGGTAAACATTGAATGGCCCCCAATAAGGTTCAAACTGCAGATCGAGCTTGTTCTCTTTCATCATCTTCTTACCCACCTCCCAGCCGTTTTCGAAGAAGAGTTGGTTGACTACATCATTGAAATCGTAATTGAATCTTGTGGATTCTTCCTTATTATTTATGACGATATCTTTTTCAAAACTCAATATCCATGGCAGGGGGTCATAACCTTTTCGTTTCCTGAATTCTTCCCGGAATTTGGGCGTCCAGTTCTGCATATCAGCTTCATAACTGTCGATCAGCAGGTGTTTGAAACTATTGCCCAGGTTGGTTCCCAGTTTTTCTTTCAAAGGGTCGAGCACCGTTTTCCAGTGAAATGTATTTTGCTCGGCACTCATCTTGTCCACTTCCAGGGATTTTCCAATAATGTCGTCTGGCAAAGGATGCGGGTTGGCCATAGTTGGAGCGTGGCCGACGCGGTAGATGATCCAATCGCCTTTTGGCAGCTTGAATCTGATAAGACCTGCACTGTCCATGGAAGACGAAAGGTCGACGATATTTTTTGTTGTGATGTTTGAAGATGCAGGCACTGCCAGCACGGCAATATCTTTATAAAACACTGCCCGTTGTTTGGTGGATCCCCATCCTTCAAAAACAGGCAGAACCGGTTTTGCCAGTTGTAATTTCAATTTGCCGCCCTTGGTTCCGGTTTTCGACCAGACCAGTTTCTGCATGGCCCTGTCTTCGGTTACCCACGGTCCCCCGGTGGTGGAATATCCTGCGGTATTATGAAGGCCAATTTCCAGGCCAAGGCGTTTTGCCTCCTCAGCTGCAAATCTGATCGCCTCCCAATATGCTTCACTGCGGTAAGTCTGGTTCGGCCATGGATTATTCAGGATGGGTTGGTGTGTTTCCTGGACCGCCGATGCGATGTTGAAGATCGTTGCTCCGCCGATCCCCATGTCGCGCATGGCTTCCAGGTCTTTAGTGATCCCTGCTTTCGAAAAATTCGGACCCATCCAGTGCCACCACACATAGGGTTTTGATTGGACCCGGGGTTCCCGGAAAGAAGATGCCAGCAGATCATCAGTTTGAGCAACCAGATCTTTTTGAACAGAACATACAATAAGGGTAAGCAGTAGAAGGCCGAGGAAATTGCTCGGTTCAGGTTTAAGCATAGCAATAAAGTTCAGGATTCGCTTCCAAAATGCAAGCGATCTGTCCTGAACTTCTATTGGTTGTTGAATTACTTACCGCGGAAATCAAAGCATACAACGCCTCCCAGTCCGAACTGCAGTATGGTAGCCCGGTCCGGAACCACAGTGGTGCCGCTGCCGGAAGTCCAGTAGTCGGCTCCAAATACTCCGGTTATACCCTGTATATAGGCCTGTAGTTTCAATGCAAGTGTTTTTTCGCTTGCGATCTTTACCCCGGCTTTGAAATTGAATGCAAATGCTGCGGAACTCTGCCCGTCAGTATTGGTAATACCAACCCCGGCGCCACCACCTATATAGGGGATCTTATTGCCATTACTTGCAAAATAGCTGTTACCATTCATGAGGATGTATTGTACACTGCCATCTTCATTTCCTTTGTTCAGTTGGTTACCGGCTACACCATACAAAGGCATTTTTGTTGCCATGTACTGATAGGATATGTCCAGCGATTTAGTTGGCGCTGTGAAAAATTCAAGGCCGCCGCCAAACTGAAAACCACCTTCTATCCTGGTGGAGAAATCATCCAGTTGGACCCTGTCGTCGAACGTATAGCCAAGTGGAACAAACAGGGATGTTTTTGGACTGGTATACTGGCCAAATGAATGCATTGTCAGCATCATGAGGAACACAAATGTCCCGGTTAACTTTAGCTTCATATGTCATTTTTTTTGTGTTCACCAAAGCTATCAGAAAATCAAAATTCAATATAGTATTTCCAACATTTAACGGTTATGTTTTTGGCTTTCAGACGAATTATTGGGTAGTTGTAAATCGGCTATGGTAAAGGATTTCGGCGATATTTAAGCATACATGGATGCGTCGATGATTTTGGTCATGTTTGCTGCCGGTGTCCAGCAATAGCTTAGCTTCCTTATGTTATCTGGGGCCAAATAATTAAACATCATAATGTTCTCAATGAAAGTATTAAAGTACTTCGTGTACATATTGTCATTTGTTCTGGCAACCATACCCGGGTTTGTGAAGGCACAGGATAGTTCAGCGGCGAAGCCTGTCGGAAACAAATGGCATTACAGGGTAGAGCCTTACCTGATGCTTCCCAGTATGAGCGGGCAAACCGGGGTGGCGGGGCTGCCGTTGTTGAATGTAGATGCGTCTGCATCAGATATTTTTTCGAAGCTTCAGATGGGTTTCATGTTGAATGTGGACGCAGGAAATGGAACCTGGGCCCTTAATTCAGATTTTTTGTACATGAACCTGGAGCAGGATATCAATCCAACTACATTGATCAAAGCCGGGACGCTAAGTGCAAAACAAATGGGATGGGAGCTTGCGGGATTCAGAAGAGTGGCGCCATGGTTGGAGGTAGGTATTGGCGGGTTGTTGAATGCTATGGAAATAGGAATTGACATCAGCCAGAACCAGGTAGGGGGTGGAACCCTCAGCAAATCCGGCAAACAAACCAAGACCTGGCTGGACCCCATGTTGATCACCAGGCTGTCCACTACCGGCAGTGGCAAGCTCTATGGGCAGTTAAGAGGCGAAATAGGGGGATTTGGAATTGGTTCAGATTTTGCCTGGCAGGTCCAGGCCATAGCCGGATACCGTTTCTCTAAATTATTTGATATGAGTCTCGGCTATAGAATCATTAGCCTGGATTACCAGGATGGTGATGGAGCAAAGGCTTTTGTATACGATGTAAACACATTTGGTCCGATGGTCAGGTTTGGATTCAGTTTCTGACCTGGTGATTACTATAGTTCTGTCAAAGCCTGAGTATTGTCATATTACACATAATTGGTTATCCCTATCTTAGTCCGCTAAATTTAAGGTAGTATCAATCCCGATGACCACCACATTCAGTCTGACTATATCACCTTCTCCCCACCTTTATAAATTTCATGTTTATGCCAGCTAAAACTTTTAAGGCCATGGCCAATGAATTTGAATTCCTGTTCACCCAGGAAGACATCGATAAGGCGGATGTGATCAGTACTGGTAAAGCTGAATTCAATATCATCCGGAACGGGAGGTCTGTGAATGTGAAACTGGTTGAAGCGGATGAAACTGGCAAGAAACTCAAAGTGGAAGTGGAAGGTGAATTTTATTCCATGGTGATCAAAGATGAACTGGACCTGACGCTGGACAGCATGGGATTCAATAATGTGACTGCCAGGCATATCAGGGAGATCAAAGCGCCCATGCCCGGGTTGGTGCTCGAAGTATCTGTGGAAGTAGGCCAGGAGGTTTTGGAGGGCGACCGGATTCTTATCCTGGAAGCGATGAAAATGGAAAATTCCATTTGTATTCATGCCAATGCGAAGATCAAAAAGATACTGGTAGCTAAAGGGCAGCCGGTTGATAAGAATCAGGTACTTGTTGAACTTGAATAGAGAGGAAGAGAGTCTGAAGGGCAGAGAGAAAGAATTCATTTTAAATTTTCTTTTAATGAAAAAAATATTAGTTGCAAACAGGGGTGAGATCGCGCTGAGGATCATGAGAACCATTCGCAAGATGGGCATCAGATCGGTAGCGGTATATTCGGAGGCCGACAGGCATTCTCCGCATGTACGCTTTGCAGATGAGGCAGTCTGCCTGGGTGCTCCGCCTTCCAGCCAGAGTTATCTCAATGGAGACAAGATCATCGCTTTCTGTAAAGAACTGGGAGTGGATGGCATTCACCCGGGGTATGGATTTCTTTCCGAGAATGCCGACTTCGCCCGGAAAGTGGAAGATGCAGGCATCACTTTCGTAGGACCGAACCCTGAAGCCATGCGCATCATGGGCTCTAAGCTCGCGGCTAAAGAGTCTGTGAAGAAATACAATGTGCCCATGGTGCCCGGCATTGATAGGGCCATCACAGACGTTGATCTTGCCAAAGATATCGCTGAAAAGATCGGATATCCGATCCTGATAAAGGCTTCTGCGGGCGGTGGTGGTAAGGGGATGCGCGTGGTAGAGGCCCCTGAATTCATGGCAGAGTCTATGGCGCGTGCGATATCAGAAGCAACATCCTCGTTTGGCGACGGATCTGTTTTTATAGAGAAATATGTCACCAGTCCGCGGCATATCGAAGTGCAGATCATAGCAGATAATTATGGTAATGTGATCCATGGATTTGAGCGCGAATGTTCCATCCAGCGCCGCCACCAGAAAGTGGTTGAAGAATCTCCATCCGCTATTATCACACCAGAACTGCGCAAGCAGATCGGTGAGGCTGCTGTGATGGTGGCTAAAAGCTGCAACTATACCAGTATGGGTACGGTGGAATTCCT
>JAHEFC010000529.1 GCA_024640385.1 Sphingobacteriales bacterium | reverse complement strand
AACTGATGTTCAGAGTGTTGTTATGTGGTGATACATTTATTTGTGAATGGAGAATGGTCAATGGTCAATGGTCAATGGTGAATGGTCAATTGTGAATTGTGATCGCTGTGTGCAGCCGCTTTGTATTTTGCACATACCCTTATGATGATTCATAACTTACCATCCCGGAATCACTTAACACCCGTATTTGATCAATCCCAAAACTGATTCAACAAATTGCTTATCCGGTAATTATTTACAGCTTCAGTATATTTTTTTAACAATCGTTTAATTGCCACTCATTCATTTTGGGTCATTTGTCCCAATGAAACTTTTATAGGTGCAATAATTTTGTGTCAAATAAATAAAATGCTTTTATACGATACAACCAGTCTCTACTTTAACGAAGCGATCATAGATACAACTGCTGCAAAATTGCTTTTGTATACGCATGAAACAGGCTCACTGGTGTTAATGGCCAACCTTGACCATCCAAAGGGAAAGGTGTTTTTTTCTACTGATGAAATACTGCTTGATCTTTTCTGCAGGGATAAGATATACCTGCAATCTTTATTTGAAGCAACCGCTTCAAATATGACAACCATATTAGAAGAAGATGAATTTAAATTATATATGAGAATGGATGCAGATATCAGGTTACGTGGCGGAAAACATCTTTTTTCTCAATTAAGAAAAAACAATACTGACCAGGCATCTCCTATGAGTTTGGATGCCTTTATATAGTTTGAAAGAATTTTTTCCTGTGATTTGCCTCCGAAAGGAACAAAATGGAAATGCCCGTTGAGAAATCAATGGGCGCCATTTTTTTAACTAAAAAGCATTCATAATTTAAGGCGCCAGTCGTTCGGTCTTCCAGTTCCCTGCATCATCCGCTGTGTATAAAATCCTGTCATGCATCCGGCTTGGGCGGCCCTGCCAGAATTCCATACGCACCGGCTTTACGCGGTAACCTCCCCAATGAGGCGGCTTTGGAATTTTACCATGTTTGAACCGCTCTGCATAATACTCAAAAGTTTCTACCAGCAGCGCCTTACCTGCTACCACCATACTTTGCGGAGAGGCCCATGCGCCTAATTTGCTTCCATGGGGGCGACTATCAAAATAGTCAAGACTTTCTTTTGCTGAAATCTTTTCAGCTAAACCATTGATGCGTACCTGCCGCTCCAGTTCTTTCCAGAAAAACAATAAACAACAATTGTCGTTAAAATCAAGTTGTTTGCTCTTTGCACTGTTGTAGTTGGTAAAAAATACAAAGCCCTTTTCATCAAAAGCCTTTATTAAAACGGTTCTTGCATCCACCATCCCATCATGGCCAATAGTAGCCAGCGTCATCGCATTCATTTCTTCTATCTGCGATTCTTCCGCATCTTTCCACCACCGTTCAAATTGTGTAATGGGTGATTCGGCTACATCCTCCTCATTGAGTGAATGCAAACTATAGTCTTTTCGAAGTTGTGAAAGTTCTTCCCGTATCATGTGTATTTTTCTGTTTTCAGGGCAAAGATAAAACACTTGTCAGATCACCTGTTGTTCTTTTAATTGCCGGGTCATTGCTTCCCCTTTTTCAAGTGCCTGTTGATTGATGGATAGCAGGTGATGGTATTTCTCCGGTAAAACTTTTTTCAGGGCTTCCAGGATGGATTCATTTTTTACCACCGGCCTCAGGGTAAGAAAGGCACCCAGCATAATCATGTTCATGATCTTCGGGTTATTCATTTTCAACGCTTCCTCCGTGGCAGGGATACCAATGATTTCAATATCGGTTCTTTCAGCCGGTTTGTAAATATTGGCAGATTCATACAAGAGCAATCCGCCTGGTTTTACTTTGGGCGCAAACTTATCCATCGAAGGCTGGTTCAGTACTATGGCTGCATCAAAAACAGAGATGATCGGTGAACTGATCTTATTATCAGAAAGAATGGTAATGCAATTGGCTGTGCCGCCCCTCATCTCCGGCCCGTAAGAAGGCATCCAGGATATCTCCTTGTCTTCCACCATACCTGCATAAGCCAGTGTCATACCAAGTGATAAAACACCTTGTCCGCCAAATCCCGCAATGATAATTTCTTCCAGCATAATTATTTATCCTCCTCTAATATTTTATGTTCATCTGCCAGTGGCATTTTTATATCCCCCAGCGGAAATGTTTTTACCATTTCTTCATCAATAAACCTCGCTGCTTCCACCGGTGTCATCTTCCAGTTGGATGGGCAATTACCTATAATTTCTACCAGGCAGGTGCCTTTGTGCAATTGCTGATACTTAAAGGCATTCAGCAACGCTTTCCTGGTTCTTCTTACCGCATTGGCGCTGTTTACCGTTTGCCGTGTTACATACAAAGCGCCTGGCAATTGTGCCATTAGTTCGGCAATTTTTATGGGCGATCCGTAAAATCCGGTATCCCTTCCATCCGGACTGGTAGTGGTTTTCATGCCTGCCAGTGTGGTGGGTGCCATCTGGCCGCTCGTCATTCCGTACACCGCATTGTTCATAAATACGATCAGGAAATTTTCGCCGCGGTTAATGGCATGTAGCGTTTCCGCAATACCGATAGAGGCAAGATCACCATCGCCCTGGTAGGTAAAAACGTATTTGT
>JAHEFC010000210.1 GCA_024640385.1 Sphingobacteriales bacterium | reverse complement strand
TGAAGAATAATGTTGCTGAGCAATGTTATGCAATACTTCGTAAAATGCTGTACCGTATTTACGCACGATCGAGTCTTTCAGGAACTGGTATACCGGAACTTTCAGCTTTTTGCCCAAGGCGCAGCCGGGTGCGCAAAGATCCTCCCGTGGTTCATAATTAACCATCTCCTGGTCAGTATGTTTGGATCTTTTGATCTTGATCGGGTATAAATGACAGGAAATTGGCTTTTTCCAACTGATCAGGCCATCGTTATAAGCCTGTTCGAACGAACATTTTATAATACCCTTATCATCCCTATAACCGTAAGCACAAATACCTTTATTAACGGTTGGCGTTACCCAGCCAAAATCTCTGTCGTACCTGTACAATCCCTGTTTCCCAAGTTCCTCCTTTCCATCCCTGGTAAGATAAGGGATCACTTTGGGATAAGCTTTTTTCACTTCGTCCAGCTCTTCATCGGTAAGCGGCGCACCGGCATCCCCGTCTTCACAACAGCCGCCCTTGCATTTGCTGAGATCACAAACGAACTGCTCAGTCAACACATCATCCGAAACAAGCACTTTATCAATTACTATCATGTCCTAAATTTATCACATTCATCACAACTTGCCCCGACTTTGTCGGGGTTAATCACATTTATCACATTCATCAAATTCCTCCTGATCAATTCTTTTTCCACGAAAAAGAATTGATCAGGTGCTTGAGGTCTTCACGAAGAAAATCATTCACAGGCTGAAGCGAATCTGCATTGGGTGATGCATCAAAATATAATGCACCCCTCAGGAAATGTTTTGTACTGTCTGTAACAAAGAATTGGTTGCCGGTAGCAGCATTGCCACCTACAGAAAAATACACCCCTGAAATTCCTTTGGCAGTGGTAAACAGCGAATCGTCAATAGAACTGGCCTTGAGGGTATGCTTGAAGGTCATTTTGAATGCTTCTTCACGCAGACCTTCAAAACTGTTTACCACCATGGAATCTTTGTACCCGTTATCAGTTTTTATTTTGTAAACAGACCGGCCGCCAATGGTTTTATAGCTTATATAGATCCTGCCATGAAACTGGGGAAAATCTATATTGATCCAGTAAGGATTATCGGGATTGTCGTCGAACAGCGAAGTATCTTTTGACACTGCTGCATATACAGGATATTCGAAACTATAGGGGTAACCTGCCTGATCAAAAACCTGGTACCTGTGTTCGGGAAGGTCAATTTTGAAATATGCCCTTGGTTTGGGAGTATATGGACTGTTACACGAAAATATTAGGGCCAGGCATATGGCTGTTGCAACTGTTCTCTTCATTATCTGCAAATCTACTGGGAAGGAGTTATGGTTACGTTCAATTTCTTGATCCTGTTTCTATCAACCTCAGTCACCTTGAAAAGAAAATCTCCCTGCCTGAGCTCCTGGCCTGCAGCCGGGATCTCTCCCGCTATCTCCAGCACCAGCCCGGCAAGCGTTTCACTATCGCCCCTCACTTCATCGAATGTATCAACAGGGATGTCCATGAACTTGCAGGCTTCAATGATCATGGTCTTGCCTTCGAAAATATAATTCTGATCGTCGATCTTTTTCAGGCTTCCTTCTTCTTCGTCAAATTCATCGTGAATATCGCCTATTACTTCTTCCATGATATCTTCCAGTGTAACTATTCCCTCCGTACCTCCAAATTCATCTACCACCACTGCGAAATGGATCCGCTTTTGCTGAAAATCCTTTAACAGGTCTTCGATCAGTTTATGTTCATGCACGAAATAAGGCGCCCTCATCAGTTTGTGCCAGTCAAAATCATCCATCTCACCCAGGTGTGGTACAATATCTTTGGTATGCAGGATACCCACTACGTTATCCATGTTCTCTTTATAAACAGGCAGCCTGGAGTAACTCAGTTCTTCCACCCTGCTCACCAATTCACCGAACCTGAGAGAACTTTCTATGCCATGTACATCAAGCCTGCTGCGCATGACCTGCTTTACAGTGATGTTACCGAATTTGATGATCCCCTTGAGCATGTTCTTTTCTTCTTCGGTTGCATCAATTGAAGTAGTCATATCAATAGCCTGGTCCAGCTCTTCAAGGGTGTAGGCAGATGACTTCCCCCCGCCCAGTGACTTCTCTATCCTGTCACTGTAACCCACCATCCAATGGCTTATGCCACGGCAAACTGAATGTATGGCAGCTATTGGCAATGAAGAATAATAGGCAAACCTGAGATTATTCTGAGAGGCCCATACCTTTGGAAGTACTTCTGAGAAAAGTATGAGGATCGAAGTGATCACCAGTATCTTGACCAGCAGGGCAAAAAAGAAATTGGAATCAACAGTTGTAAGCTCGTCGATCAGGAAATTGGCCAGTATAATGATCGCAATATTGATGAATGCATTGGTGATGGATAAAGAAGCCAGCAGGCTTTTGGGTTCATCAAGCAGATCCAGTATCCGCCTTGCCGAAGGATGTTGTTTTGTTTTCAATACATTGATCTCTTTATACGATAAAGAGAAATAGGCCACTTCAGCCCCGGAGATGATGAAGGAAAACACCATGAGCAGAAGTAATAATACTACCAGTATGGTGACCGTAGTTTGAGGTAAGTTTCCCAAAGCAGGAATACGGGAAGCCTGTAAAAAGATGCCTGATAGGTTGTCGTACAAAAGATCAGATTTATTACAAAAATATTAGCTAATTGGCTAATTAGCTAATTAGCTAATTAAAATGGAAGATCTCCTGTGTGTTCAGACATGGGGGGAATATCGTCTTCAGGGCCGCCATGACCGCCATCCATTCTTTTATCGAGCATAATAAGATTATCGCCAACCACTTCAGTTGCAAATTTCCTGTTGCCTTCTTTGTCTTCCCAGCTTCTTGTTCTGAGCCTGCCTTCCACATATATAAGGCTTCCTTTATGTAGATATTTTTGTGCCAGCTCGGCCAGGCCCCGCCACAATACAACAGTATGCCATTCTGTTTGGCTGATGAGTTTACCGGTTCTGTCTTTGTAAGTTTCTGTAGTGGCCAGGGGGAATTTTGCCACGCCGATATTTCCTTCCAGGTGCTGAACATCGGGGTCTTTACCCAAATTACCGATCAGCATTACCCTATTTACGCCTCTCATATATATTGTTTAATCAGAATTAAAGCCTGCCTTGTCAATTAAATTTAAACCTTTTCGTGCAAATATGAAAGTATAAAACGGGGCATTGCCAGTTTGGATAGCTCGCCTTCAGCAACCGGTGTGAAATCATCCAGACCCCTGGGCTTGTTTTTCACTTTGATCCTGAAAAATCTTCCATTGAGTTCCTGGTGAGTAAGTTGCTGGCGCACTACGGGAGAAATATGTATCATATTATATGATGCGCCGCCGAGTTTTTCCTGAAAAAAAGATGTTTTTACCAATTCCTCAGCATCCAGTAGCCTGTCGGATTCATAGAGGCAAAACTCGAACAGGTTTTCCCAGATATCTTTGCCGGCCCTTTTTTTAAGGTAGAGCTTACCGTTATGATCGATAATGAGGTAATGAAAATATCTCTTCTTCTTTACCAGTTTTTTTTGCTTGTTCGGCAGCCTTTCAATACAATTCAGGGTATACGCCTGGCAATCCTCTTTAAAAGGACAGGCAGTACATTCGGGGGCCTTGGGTTTACAGATCGTAGCGCCAAAATCCATAATGGCCTGGTTATATTCGGCCGGATTTTCCCGGTCAAGCAGGTCGTCTGCCAGCATGGCAAATAATTTCCGGGATGCAGCATCATCTACCGGAGTGTCCATGCCGAACACCCTGCTCAGCACCCTGATCACGTTCCCGTCCACCACGGCGTGGGGGAGGTTGAACGCGAAAGAGGAGATCGCAGCGGCTGTATAAGGACCGATACCCTTCAGGCTGGCGATATCCTTATAGTTGCCTGGGAAAACCCCTCCATTATTATTATATATGTACCGTGCCGAGGCTATCAGGTTCCGGCACCGGGTATAGTATCCCAGTCCTTCCCAATGCTTAAAGATCTGATCATCAGGGGCTTGGGCCAGGTGGGCAACCGTTGGAAAGCTGGTTATGAACCTTTCATAATAAGCCCAGCCCTGTTCAACCCGGGTTTGCTGCAGAATGATCTCACTGATCCAGATCTTATAAGGGTCTTTTTCGCCTTTCCAGGGCATCTGCCTCCTGTTCGAGGCCCTGTTCCATTGGATCAACCCTTCAGCAAAAAAGTTCGACATATTAGTATTTTACAAAATTTCAGAGAAAATTAACTCCTGATTTACAAACGGTACAATTTTTATATTATGATATGCGTTTCTAAAAAAGCCACCCAGGTCTAACTAATGAATTGATTTCATTAATTTTAGGCCCTGTACGTAGCCAAAGTTAAAATCCTGGTATCCTGTACAGTGGGGCATTAACAATTTAATATCCCATTTAAAAACTCAGAAAATGAGAAAAGCCGATCTGATCAACAACATCTCCGAAAAGACCGGAATTCCCAAAGTGGACGTTCTGGTTGCCCTTGAGACCATGTTCAAGGAAGTAAAAGAATCCCTCGCACAAGGTGAAAACATCTACATCAGGGGGTTTGGCAGCTTTATCACCAAGAAAAGAGCAGCCAAAATAGGCAGGAATATCAAGAAAAACACAGCGGTTCACATCCCTGCGCATTTCATTCCGGCCTTCAAACCGGCTAAAGAGTTCGTACAGGAAGTTAAAAAATTACAGCTCGATACCGCAATTAAGAATGATGGTGCCGAAGAAATGATTTAACTGCGTTAATTTCGCAGCCTAAATCATTGAAATGAGGCAGCAGTGGATTGTTGCATTAAGCAGCATCGTACTTTTAGTGGCTCTATACATTTTTGGAAGAACGAAGCCTTATCCTAAAGGAGATTCAACAGCTCCCGGGGGTATGGCTTCTTCCGTTAATACCACCGACAAGATACTTGCCGAAGCCAAAAAGCAGCTCAGCCCGGACCAGTTGGCCCGGATCACTACCCTGGAGAATTCCATCAGCAGGGGTGATGTGAAAAATCAGAAAATTGAGCTCTACAGCCAGCTGGCAAACTTCTGGCGTGACACCATGAAACTGGATCCTCCCTACCTCTGGTACCTGGGTGAAAAGGCTAAATTGGAAAATACAGAGAAAAATCTCAACTTTGCCGCCCAATCCTACCTCGAAGAGGTCAAAACCGTCTCTGATCCCGCAACCCGTACATGGATGGCGGATCAGGCGCAGGGACTCTTCTCTAAGGCTCTGGAACTGAATCCTTCGAACGATTCAGCGAAGGTAGGTTGGGGAAGTACGTTCTTCTTCGGTGCTTCTGGTGCTTCTTCTCCAATGGAAGGTATCATGAAGATCAGGGAAGTGGCCCAGAGAGACAGTACCAATATGTATGCCCAGTTCATGCTGGGATATGGCGCGATGATGACAGGGCAGTTCGACAGGGCTATTGAAAGGTTTTCAAAGGTCACCAAGAACCAACCCGGGAACATGGAAGCCATCTTCCTGCTGGCTGAAACCTACGAGAGATCGGGGGATAAAGCAAACGCAGTGAAATGGTATGAAGAAGGAAAGAAACGAGTTGACAATCCGGAGATCGTGAAAGCCATCGATGAAAAGATCAAATCTTTGCATTAAACTATTAACAATATAAATTCATTACAATGCCTTGTGGTAAAAAAAGAAAACGTCATAAGATAGCTACACATAAGCGTAAAAAACGCCTGAGAAAAAACCGTCATAAGAAAGGGAAGAAATAATTCCCCGGCCTCCGCCTGGAGGATATCATCAGATGCATGATAACTTAACGATTGTGCCCGTTATCCGCATACTGACATTATGAAGGTTATAAGTGTGTTCACGCTTGAATAAAGAATTAATAATAAACGCAGCGCCGCAGGGTGTTGAGATCGCTCTTTTAGAGGATAAGCGACTGGTCGAAATGCATAATGAAAAAGCAGATGCCAGTTTCGCAGTGGGTGATCTATACCTGGGAAAAGTCAAAAAACTGATCCCGGGACTAAATGCTGCTTTTGTAGACGTTGGCTTTGAAAAAGACGCCTTCCTCCATTATACTGACCTTAGCCCCTACGCAAAATCATTGTTGAAGTACACCCAGACTGCGATCAATGATAAGTCGCCCGAAGGGCTTGACTTCGCCAAGTTTGAGGTTGAACCTGAAATTGTAAAAACAGGAAAGATCAACGAGGTGCTTGGGCAAAAACCCAATATCCTGGTACAGATCCTGAAAGAACCTATTGCAGCCAAAGGCCCCAGGCTAAGCTGTGAGATCTCTCTGCCCGGCCGGTTTGTGGTGGTGACCCCTTTCAACGACATCATTGCCGTTTCCCGCAAGATCCATTCTTCAGAAGAAAGGAGAAGGCTGCAGAAAATAGTGGAGTCGATCAAACCAAAGAATTTTGGCGTTATCGTCCGCACTGCTGCAGAAGGCAAGAATACCGCTGAACTCCACGAAGATCTCAACAACCTGGTGAATAACTGGGCGCTGATCCAGAAGAATCTGAAAGGTGCCGCGGCTCCTGCAAAGATCCTGAGTGAGCAGACCAAGACCACCAGTATGCTGCGCGACCTGTTGAACGAAGATTTCAACAGGATCATCATCAACGATAAAAGCATTTATAACGATACCCGCAATTATATCCAGAAGATCGCACCTGATAAACTGGATATCGTTTCTTATTATCATAACGGGGCTCCCATCTTTGACCATTTCGGCATCACCAAGCAGGTGAAGGCTGCATTCGGTAAAACAGTGAACCTGCCCAGCGGGGCCTACCTGATCATTGAACATACCGAAGCCCTGCACGTGATCGATGTGAACAGTGGCTACAAAAGTGTGGGCAATAACCAGGAAGA
>JAHEFC010000209.1 GCA_024640385.1 Sphingobacteriales bacterium | reverse complement strand
CCGGATTAAATAGATTAAAGTCCTTCAGAAATGGAGGACTTTTTTTATTTCTTTAACATGGTTTCCTAAAACACTAATTTTTAAGCAGATAAATCCGTCAATCCGTCAATCCGCCAATCCGTCAATCCGTCAATCCGGAATCCGGAACCCGAAATTGTAATATTGGTACAGATTATGCGTTATCTTGAATCAAATGTTATCCGTATAGCCCTATTCTACCCTAAACTTAGATTATGAAAAAAGCAATCCTTGCATTGATTGTTGTAACCATTGTGATCAGTTCCTGCAGCCGTGCTGTGTCGCCCTCCGAGGCAGCATCCGGCCGGTACAACAAGTGTCGCGCGGTGAAATAATCGCGGGCCATATATTAAATTCTTTATT
This sequence comes from Sphingobacteriales bacterium, assembly GCA_024640385.1. Classification (GTDB taxonomy): domain Bacteria; phylum Bacteroidota; class Bacteroidia; order Chitinophagales; family Chitinophagaceae; genus Pollutibacter. The sequence goes on along the minus strand of JAHEFC010000209.1, from coordinate 6,496 downwards.
TTGCCTTCTACATATTCAGTTATGAGGAAGGCATTTTTTTATTCCATACTACTGGTCTTCAGCATCTTCCTGTTTCAGGGCATCAGGGGCCAGGTTAGTAAGGAGATCATTGCCGGGCCAATGCTTGGGCAGGTTGAATACCGCAATGCAACCATTTGGCTGGAAACAGCTCCCGGCACCAGGCCGCAGCTTAGATTCTGGAAGCAGGGTGATAAAAAAACTATCCTGACCGCATTAGCAAAACCCTCTGCAGCTGCGGAAGAGCAGGGGCACAACGTGATCTATTATCATCTTAATGACCTGGAAATCAATACCGTGTACGAATACCAGGTTTTTATCGGTACAACAGGCCGAAGTACAGGAACCTTTACAACCAAAGACCTATGGCAATGGCGGAAGCCCGTGCCTGATTTCAGTTTCCTCACCGGGAGCTGCTCATATATGAATCAACCGAAGTACGACAGGCCGGGCAAACCTTATGGCGGTGATTCTTCCATTTTTGAAACGATGGCCAAAGAACATTCCTCTTTCATGTTATGGCTGGGAGATAACTGGTACACCCGGGAAGTGGATTATTACAGTGCCGCCGGCTTGTGGTACAGGGCGGCCTTCGACAGAAGCAGGCCGGTGTTGCAGGCTTTCCTGAAAAAAATGCCCCATTACGCCATCTGGGACGATCATGATTTTGGTCCGAATGATATAGGCCGTGAATTTTCACTCAAAGAAGAAAGCAGGAAAGTATTTTCCAGTTATTGGTCAAATCCATCCTACGGTGAGAACGGTATGGGCATTTATACAAAGATCAGCCATGGTGATGTGGACATTTTTATGTTGGACGACAGAACCTGGAGAAGTTCTGACAGGTTGCCTGATTCTATTGATGGCAAACCCAATGCAATGAAAAAAATGTTCGGGGATCAGCAGATGGAATGGCTGAAAAATGCTCTGGCAGGAAGTTCGGCTACTTTTAAGATCATAGCCACCGGCAGCCAGGTACTGAATCCCAGGTCGCCTTTTGATTGTTTCAGGAATTTTCCGGTTGAATATCATGACATGATGGATTTCATCAGGTCGCAGAAAATCACAGGAGTATTATTTTTAACGGGAGACCGTCATCATTCAGAAGTGATCAAAGTGGAAGGACTGGCCGGTTATCCCCTCTACGATATCACCGTTTCGCCACTTACCTCCGGAACCCATGTTTTTGGCAGGGAAGAAAAAGAAAACCCCTATCGTGTGTATGGCCTGGATCAGAAACAGAATTATGCAAGAGTGACGTTATCGGGCAAGGCAAAAGACAGGCGATTGAGTGTAAGTTTCATTGGCGTAAAAGGAGAAGATCTTGGTGAATGGTCTGTGCACGAAAAAGAACTCCAGGTGAGCAAATAATAACATGAGATTAAAAATATCATACCGAAAACCGCAGGTATTACAGGCCCTGAGATACCATTTCATCAGCAGAAGGGAGATCAAGCTCATGCTGATCCTTGTAAATGTATTTGCGTTATTGGCCGCTGCATTATTTTTTTTCAAACTGATCACGCCGCTTCCGTTTCTGATGAGTTCAGTGTTATGGATATCGATGATGGTAGCCTTCTGGATCTGGCTCCCATGGTTGATCTACAGGAAGTCGAGAACATTCAGGGATACGTTCTATGTTAATCTCGATGAAAACCATCTTACGATCGAAACGGAAAAAACGAATAAGATCTGGGCATGGCGGGAGTTCAGCAGTATGATAGAAACTCCGGGTTTTTTTCACCTGTATTTTGACCCCAGGTCATTTTTCCTGATTCCGAAAGATGTTTTTGAAAGCACTGATGATATCCAGGCGGCGAGGAAGATCATGAGGGAGAAGATCAAGGGATAGGCGAGAGGCGAGAGGCGGGAGGCGAGAGGCGAGAGGATGGATTTTTGCAACCTTGAACCTGCAACCTGCTCAATCAGTGTGCTAATTTCTTATGCATTTCGAAATGCGGTATGGTTACTTCCTGGAATTCATCACCATAAATGCGGTAGCCGAGTTTCTCATAAAATCCAACGGCAGTTTTCCTGGCGTGCATGGTTAGGGTCTTGAAACCGCGGTCGCGGGCAACATTTTCAGCGAAATTCATCATGGAGGCACCAATTCCTTTTCCCTGGAGGCTGTTATGCACTGCCATTTGGCGGAGGCGGCAGGTGTCTTTTGAAATGGCGGTCAACATGCAGCAGGCCAGTATCCTGTCGTCGTCAAAAGCGCCTATGAGGATGTCGTTACACTCCTTGTCCAGTTCTTCTTTTGTGAATTCCAGCCCTAAAGGTTTCCTTAGGATGTCATACCTCAGGGCGACCATTTTATCGTATTCCGGGCTATTGTGTTCTATTATCTTTAAAGCCATGGCGGTAATTACAGGAATGTTTTTAAAAATACGAAAAAAAGGGTCAAAACATCAATAATCCTCTAAAGCGTTGTTTTTATATCAAAAACTCTATTTTTGCACCCAAGTATTAACCAAATATTACAAATCATGTCTGACATTGCAACAAGAGTTAAGAAGATCATTGTTGACAAATTAGGGGTAGATGAAGCAGAAGTAACTCCTGAAGCTTCATTCACGAATGATCTCGGTGCTGACTCGCTCGACACCGTAGAATTGATCATGGAATTTGAGAAGGAGTTCAACATATCTATACCGGACGAGCAGGCCGAAACTATCACAACTGTAGGTCAGGCTGTAGCTTACCTGGAGGAGCACGCAAAATAACTCCACGCCTATTGGTGAGGCTTACATATGAATTTAAAACGAGTTGTAGTTACGGGGATCGGCGCATTGACGCCCATTGGTAATACTGCTTCGGAGTACTGGAGTGGTTTGCTTGAGGGAAGGTCGGGCGCTGATTTCATTTCCCAGTTTGATGCGGCAAAATTCAGAACCCGATTCGCCTGCGAGGTGAAAGGTTTTGACCCTGTTGCCTTCCTGGACAGGAAAGAAGCACGTAAGATCGACCGTTTCACACAATTCGGCCTGGTTGTAAGCGACGAGGCAGTCAGGGATGCAGGGATCTCCAAGGAGACCGTGGACCCGGACCGCGTCGGAGTCATCTTTTCAAGTGGTATCGGTGGTCTGATCACTTTCCAGGAGGAAGTGATCAATTTTGCCAAAGGCGATGGAACTCCGCGTTTCAACCCGTTCTTTATTCCGAAAATGATCCTTGATATTGCCGCAGGACAGATCTCCATGCGTCATGGCTTCAGGGGTCCCAATTTTGCAGTGGTCAGCGCTTGCGCTTCGTCTACTCACGCTGTTATAGAAGCATTCAACTGGATACGCCTCGGTAAAGCCGATGCGATTCTGGCAGGAGGCAGTGAAGCCGTTATCTCTCAGTCGGGGGTTGCGGGTTTCAATGCGATGAAAGCACTCAGCGAAAGAAACGACGATCCCGCAACGGCATCAAGGCCATTCGACAAGGAAAGAGACGGATTTGTAATGGGAGAAGGTGCAGGTATGCTGGTCCTTGAAGAACTTGAACATGCTATAGCAAGAGGTGCAAAGATCTATTGTGAGATCGGGGGTGGGGGTGCAACAGCAGATGCACATCATATTACGGCTCCTCATCCTGAGGGATTAGGCGCTTTGAATGTGATGAGGCAGACTCTGGCTGATGCCAACATGACCGCCGATGAGATCGATTACATCAACGTGCATGGTACTTCAACACCGCTTGGTGATATAGCCGAAACAAAGGCTATCCTGAATGTTTTCGGAGAACATGCATACAAGCTAAACATCAGCTCAACTAAATCCATGACCGGGCATTTGCTGGGTGCTGCTGGTGCTATTGAGGCCATAGCCTGTGTGTACTCCGTGGTTCACGATATTGTTCCGCCTACCATCAACCATTTCACTGACGATCCAGAACTTGATCCGGGACTTAATTTCACCTTCCATAAGCCTCAGTCCAGGACGGTCAGGGCGGCTTTGAGTAATACTTTCGGGTTCGGAGGACACAATGCTTCTGTTATCGTCAAGAAATACATTTCCAAGTGAAAAGTAAAAAGTAAAAAGTCAAAATATGTTCTTCAGTTTTTTTGACTTTTTAACTTTGGCTTTTAAATTGTTTCAGTGCAGTTCTGGTTTCATTATCTCAGGATAGACAAAGCCAACAGGGCCTATTACAGGCAGTTGTGCAATGTTCTTGGCTTCGCGCCAGGGAGGCTGAATCTGTACACTACAGCCCTGAGCCATCGTTCTGTCAGGGAACATGCTGAAGATAATAACGAGCGGCTGGAATACCTGGGAGATGCCGTACTCAGCGGCATTGTGGCCGATTACCTGTTCAAGCGTTATCCATATAAGGGCGAAGGGTTTCTTACTGAAATGAGAAGCAAAATGGTGAACCGCCAGACACTGAATGAGATCGCCATTAAGATGGGCCTGAAGAAGATCACTTTATATAACCGTAACGATAATTCACTTAAGATCAGCCAGATATTTGGCAATACACTGGAAGCTCTGGTTGGTGCGATCTACCTGGATAAAGGATATGATAAAACCAAGCACTGGGTATATAAACGCATTGTTACACCCCATATGTTTGTAGATGATCTGGAGATCCTGGAGATCAACCATAAAAACAGGCTCTATGGCTGGGCCAATAAGAATGGGAAAGTGCTTGAATTCGAAACCCTGGATGAAAAAATGGAAAACGGAAGAAGGCTTTTTCGTGTTGGGGCAGTAGTGGATGGGGAACTGATCGCCGAAGGAAAAGCGTTCAATAAGAAAGATGCCTCACAGATCGCCGCGCAGGTGGCAGTAGACAAACTGGGGATCTAGGGTCACTGCTTTATGGTCTGGCACAACTCCAGTAGAACTCCGCCAGCAGATTTTGGATGAACAAAGCAGATCAGTTTATCGTCGGCCCCCCGCTTGGGTTCTTCCATCAACAGTTTGAATCCCTGGCTTTTTAATCGTTCCATTTCGGCCCTGATATCTTCCACTTCAAAAGCGATATGGTGCAGGCCCTCTCCTTTTTTCTCGATGAATTTTGCAATCACCCCCTCCGGATCAGAACTCTCCAGCAATTCGATCTTTGTTTCCCCTTTCTGAAAAAATGCAGTGGTGACTTTTTCAGATTCAACAATTTCATGTTTGTAGCAGGGGGCGCCTAACAGGGTTTCAAAAAGCTGTTGTGACTCTGCCATACTCTTCACCGCAATGCCGATATGTTCAACTCGTAACATATAATAAAGTTAAGATAAAACCAATGGGAATGGTTTATGGCAGCGGGGTAAAATACATTTCGTAAATTTACAGCCAACCTTCCATGAGCCGGAATGGTTTAATTCAATATGAAAATAGATTCAGGCATATTCATCAGCGAGAAGGCGAGGGACAGGGTACTGGACCTTATGGCTGAGCAGGGAAAAAATGAGCATTTCCTGAGGGTAAGTGTTGTCAGTGGCGGGTGTTCGGGCCTTAGCTACAAAATGGATTTTGACGATACCATCAAACCCACTGACCAGGTTTTTGAAGATAAGGGGATGAAGATCGTCACGGACTTTAAAAGCGTTCTTTACCTGTTCAATACTACGTTGGAATTTACTGATGGCCTCGACGGTAAAGGGTTTCATTTTGCTAATCCCAACGCCAGCCGCACCTGCGCATGTGGGGAAAGCTTTAGCGTTTGAGACGCAGAGACGCGGAGAGGGACGCAGAGAGGCTGAGTAATGCTCCGTGTCTCCGTTGTCCCCCTCTGTGTCTCTGCGTCCCTCTCTGCGTCTCCGTGTCCCCTCTGCGTCTCCGTGTCCCCCTCTGTGTCTCTGCGTCCCTCTCCGCGTCTCTGCGAACAAAAAAAAGTCCCGCTTTGTTAGCGGGACCAGCAGTTGGTTTCGGTTGAAACTTGTCAGTATTTGGTAAATGGAAGGGTGATAGATCCATTGGTATTTCGCAATCTGGCAAAATAGAAACCTGGTTTTAGATCACTCACCCTTATCTGGCAGGAATCTTTATTAACAAAATGCTTGCTTAAAACTATACCATCTCTATTGACAATGTCCAATTCTGATCTGCTGCTTTGGTTTGGAAAATTTATATGGATCCAATCCCCCGCAGGATTGGGAAAGAGACTGGCACGCCGCCTGACAAATTTCACCCTGATGGTTTGGCTGTAGCTGGTTCTTCCATGGCTTTTCATTTGCAGGCGATAATAATTGAAAGGTTCTAACGGCAACATATCTTTCCAATAGTAAGAGCTGACCCCTCTGTCACTCGAACGGATGGTATGCATGGGAGCGTATAGCATTCCGTCGCTGCTTCTTTCTATACAATATTCTGTGTATGGCGCATCCTGGTCAGTTTTCCAATGAACCACATTGTATGCTCCTGCGTTTTCAGCGGAGAACTACATAAGTTCAAGCGGGAGCAGGCTGTTCAGGCTATAACCGATGGTTAGTGCATGCAGATCTGAGACCGCCGTATCCGTTTCTAACCAACCATATGGGCCAACCGGTTTTTTT
>JAHEFC010000528.1 GCA_024640385.1 Sphingobacteriales bacterium | reverse complement strand
TGTAAGTTTAACTAATCTGCACCGGCAGGTTCTATATGATCAGGAAGATATTGGCAGGCCCAAAGCAGAGGTTGCCAAACAGAAATTATCCAGGCTTAACCCCGAAGTTTCCATTCGAACCTGGCAGGTCCATTTTGGTCAGCAGCAATCTGCAGATCTGTTGCCATTATTTGATATAGTGGTGGATGGAACAGATAATTTTGCCAGCAGGTACCTGATCAATGATGCTTGCGTGCTTTGGAATAAAGCATTGGTGTTTGGAGCGGTATCGCAATTTGAAGGTCAGGTTGCGGTTTTCAATGCCCTCAGAAAAGATGGTACGAAGTCGGTCAATTACCGTGATCTTTTCCCTTTGCCGCCGGCAGCGGGAGAAGTGCTGAGTTGTTCTGAGGCCGGTGTACTGGGCGTTTTGCCGGGAGTGATCGGGACCATGCAGGCTGCTGAAGTGATCAAGCTTGTAACTGGGATTGGTGACCCGTTGACGGATCGATTACTGACCTATAATGCATTGAGCCAGGAATTTTTTTCGGTACAGTTGGCATCCGATCCCACAGCTGCACAATATCTGCCTGGATCTCTGGATTCTTTTATGACCATGGATTATGAAGTGTTATGTGGAAACAAACTGCCGGGCAGTGGTGAAATATCTTACCGGGAATTGAAGCAAAGGGAAGATCTTGTGAAAGTGGACGTGCGCGACCTGCACGAACAGCCAAGGATAACCGAATTTTCCTGCCTATCCATACCGCTGAAAGAGCTGGAATGGAACCTGGATGAACTGGAGGGTAAGAAACTGGTGTTTATTTGTCAGTCCGGCAAACGGAGTATGCAGGCTGTCCAGATCTTCAGGAGTTATAACCCGGATGCCGAAGTGTACTACCTGGCGGGGGGAGTGAATTCATTTGTAAAACAATAATAATTCTGCTTATATGGGCGAGAGAAAACCTAAGAACATATTCATGCAGGGTGCCATACCTGCAGGTTTTATAGGAGAGAGCATTGCCAAACACGCAACCAATACAAAGATCGGTGGCCACAGTATTTTCCTGGGCCAGGTAAGATCTGATGAGATCGAAGGGAAGAAAGTCACGGGCATCGAATACACTGCGTATGAGGAAATGGCCCTGCAGAAAATGTTTGAGATCAGGGAAGATATTTTTGCAAAATATCCATTGACCTGCATGCACGTTTATCATAGCCTGGGCCTGGTCAAGGAAGGTGAGATCTGCCTTTTTGTTTTCACATCATCAGCTCACCGCAAACCGGCTATCGATGCATGCACAGAGTGTGTGGAGCGGATCAAGGCAGAACTGCCGGTTTGGGGTAAAGAGATCTTTGAAGGCGAAGGCTACCAATGGAAAACCAATATTTAAAATCATTGTATGGTCAACATTACACATAAGTCATTTACGCTAAGACAGGCCATCGCAGTGGGCATTCTGACTGTGTCTAAGCAGGAAACTATTGATGCCATTGTTAACCGGAAAGTTCCAAAAGGGGATGTGTTTGAATTCAGCAGGGCAGCAGGTTTATTGGCTTGCAAGAAAACCTATGAAGTGATTCCTGATTGCCATCCTTTGCCAGTTGAGTATACGGCGATCACACATGAGATCAGCGGATTGAGTATCATCATCAGGGTGGAAGTGCATACGGTATACAAGACCGGTGTTGAAGTAGAGGCCATGCACGGAGTAGCGGTGACTGCACTTACCATGTACGATATGCTCAAGCCGATAGATGACAGCATTGAGATCTCTTCCATTAAACTGGAAAAGAAAAAAGGTGGTAAAAGCGATATTAAATATGCATACCCTGATTCAGTGAAAGTTGCCGTGATCACCTGCAGTGATTCGGTGAGTAAAGGCCTGAATGAAGACAAAAGTGGTGAGGTAATAGTGAAAAGGCTGGAGAAACATAAACTGAAAGTGGAATGCAGGGAAGCCATACCGGATGAATTCGACGGGATTCAAAACAAAGCAAAGCAACTGCTTGCAGATGGTTTCCAACTTATCATATTCACTGGTGGTACAGGTTTGTCGCCACGTGATGTAACACCTGATGCGATCAGGCCACTGATAGAAAGGGATGTGCCTGGCGTAATGGAGGCGGCCAGGAATTATGGCCAGCAGCGTACTCCTTATGCTATGCTCAGCAGGGGAGTTGCCGGATTTGCAGGGGAGGCCCTGATGATCACTTTGCCCGGTTCGCCACGTGGAGCCGAAGAAAGCATGGACGCTGTTTTTCCTTATATCCTGCATGTGTTCCGGGTACGTGAAGGTGTGCGCCATAATTGACTATCTTAAAGCATGATGATGTTTCAAGGTTCAATCAGGAAAACCGGGTGGATCCTGTTTCTATGCCTGGTTAGTTTAGTCCCTGTATCTTCTATAGCACAGGTTAAGGCTGATCTCTGGCATGGCTTTGTACGAACCCATTTCACTTTCAATGGAAGAAATGCGTGGATCGTAAAACCAAACAAAGCTTTGACAGGGAATCCATGGATATGGAACGCTCATTTCCCCGACTGGCACACAGATGTGGATTCTGTTTTATTGTCCCGTGGATTCCATGTGGTTTATCTGAATACCAATGATATGTATGGGTCG
>JAHEFC010000208.1 GCA_024640385.1 Sphingobacteriales bacterium | reverse complement strand
GGGATCGGCAGCACTGGCGGCGGAATTGATACAACACTGCCTACATTGAGTTATGATCAACTGGTGCACGACATTAACATGGCCTCAAAATTTGCAGACGAACTGCACATTTTCAGTTTGGAGGGCTGTGTACATAAAGGGTACCTGTCGAAATTAGTGAACTATACTTACGATCCATCTTTGAAGATCGATCAGGATCAGGTAAGGCAAGTACGAAAGCTGCAACGCCTCTTCACATTCATGTCTTCTGTGCTGAGTTATCCAACCTTATTGTTGATCGGGCTCTTATTGCTGATACTCTTTGTGATTGGATTGCTATTCATAATCCTCCGGTTCCTGGTGCGCCTGGCTACGCGAATGATCCATTAATTGATCAGGATCTTATTTGTTCTGTCATAAGTACAGCCCGGGGTTTCTGAGTAACTGCCCTCTTGAGGGTGCTGATGAAAACCATGGCGAACACGGCACCAGTGAAAGCAATACCCATATCTTTCTGGGCATCCCAGACATCACCTTGTGTGCCCAGGTAGGCAATGCCTTCAGAAGGAAAAAATATATCAGCCACCAGCCATTCGATCAACTCGTACATGGCGCTGAATGAAAGTGTGATCTCGCAAGGGAGTGTCCAGCATACCCAGGTGGGCCATTGGAAATGATTCAGAAAATAGTCCCGCATCGGGTAAGTCATCATCAGTCCGAATGAACAATGCACCATCCTGTCATATGGATTTCTTTCCAGGCCAAATAGATTTTTGATCCAGTATCCTAATGGATTTTCGGCATAAGTGTATTCCGCACCATAGATATGCAGAAGCAGGTAGACAAAGAAGAGGGTGTAACTGAGATCGCTGAACTTGAATTTGTTATGGCTGATGCCCAGCGCGATCAGGGTGATCACGGTCAGTGCATTTTCAGTATACCAGTTGGCCCTGTCAGGGGTATTGATATATGTAATGGCCCAGCAAATGGAAAATATAGCCACATAGATCTTCAACATCGTGTTGGACCTGAAATGTATCCGATCGGGCGATGTGGCAGTAGAAAAATTCATATGAGGATATCAATTACCTTTCAAAGCTTTATTGATAGTGTCAACCAGTCCGTCTTTCGGTGTATCGTGACCCAGGTGCCAAAACATGATACCGCCCAGTTTTTTCTCCAGCACATAGTTGGTCTTGGCTTCAATGGAACGCTTGTCGTCGAAAGTAGCAAACAGTTTTTCAGCGGCATTATAAGCATACGGAGCCTTGGCTACATCGTCCCAGTACAGGGAATATCCTTTTAATTTTTCCGGGAACTGATCGAAGCCGAATGATCCTTTGAATTTTCCACTCTGGTAGAGTCCGTTATTGGTGTCAGCTACATTTTCCCATACGCGTGAGTAAAATGCCGCGCCGATAATGAGTTTGGCAGGATCAACTCCCGCATTGATCAGGTAGGTGACGCAATTATCCGTTGATTCTTTTAATGATGGCGTGCTGTATAATGCAGTATGATGGCCTGTTACGGTAGAGTAGCCATTGACAAGATCGTAAGTCATCAGGTTCACATAATTAACGTATTTCATTACGTTTTTCCAATCCACTGACTCTTCGAGAAATTTCTGGAAACCGCCGGCTGCGAAAGTTATGGTCTTCTTTTTGCCCAGGACCTTTCTGAGTTCCTTAACGAGATCAGTAAAATTCTGTTTGTCTTCCGGCACAAATTTATGCCCGGGATATCCTTCTATACTTGGATATTCCCAGTCCAGGTCAATACCGTCTGATTTGAAATAATCGGTGAGTTCTTTTACCGACCGGGCAAATTCTGCACGGCCTGCTGCTGTGCTGAAAGCATCTGAGCAGGTAGCACAACCTCCCCATCCTCCCAATGACAGCAATACCTTCAGCTCTTTGTTTTCATTTTTCATAGCCACCATCTTCTGGATCAGCAGGGTATCCCTTTGGCGGCTCAAATGCAGTTTATTGCCTTGCAGGTGTCCAAAACAGTAGATGATATGGGTTATTTCCTTTGCACTGTACGAGTCAAGCGCTTCAAGCCTGCCTGAGTAATAGGCGATCACGGCTTTTTTCTGCGCGGAGGCCTGAAAAGCTGTAAAGGTGGCAAGAGAAAAAATGATTAGAAAAAGAAAACGGGATCTCATTATAAAGGGATTAATTATGAATTTTTCCTGATATAGTCAGCCAGTTTAGAACTGGTTGGGCCAATATAGTGAAACTGTTCAGCCCATTCCAGGCCGTATTTTTTTCCTATGGCTTTATCTGAGGGAGTGCCTCTCAAATACTCTGAATCGATATCAAGCATGAAATGTTTCACGTAGTTGAAGTTAGCGGATGTATCGTCGTTACCAAGCAGGGATAAGGACTTTCCTTCAGCGGCAAGTTTTTTTCTCAGGTTGGCACCCGCATCTCCGCCCGGCCCCTGGCTTTTGATCACAACATTGCTTTGCACCTTGGTATCTACGAATTTGCTGATATCCACTACCCGGTTCACCAGTTGCGGCCCCCTTGCGAAATAATATTTCTCCCTGACTCCATGGGGCTGTAACACTTCTAATTGTTCGGGGTAATCACGACTTGCAGCTTCCCAGCATGCGGCCTCCACGGCTTTGGCGGTTACGTAATGATCAGGGTTCTCTTCGTATTGGCTCCAGGGATCGTAGCAGATCACGGTGTCTACTCTCAGCAGCCTGAACAGGAAAATGAGCCGGCCTTTTATTTCCTGGATATTATATTCTTCCATCCTATGGTTCCTATAGCCCAGGTTGTATACTTTTTTCAGACCCAGGGCCGCTGCGGTGGCATCGTTGGATATTTCATTGTTCAATACCTGTTCGCCAACCGATTTTCCGACTCCGGTAGCATCGTCGTTAGACGTGCGGATCATGTATCCTGTATATCCTTCGGCAATCAGTTTGGCCACGGTGCCGCCTGCAAAAATGGCGATATCGTCACAATGTGGCTGGATGGCGGCAAACACTTTTCCGGCATGGGGTCGGCCTTCGATAAATTTTTCGATCACCACATCCTCAGGTGGAGGAGTTGTACCGGGATGGCTGGCCTTTGGATCAGGCTGGGCAGCCATGGCGGGAACAACCAGTGATGCGCCAACTGCAGGCAATATGGAGCCCGCTTTGATGCTATCGTTTATGAATCTTCTTCTTTTCATGTATGGCTTTTAATGATGCATAAAAATATACTACTATGACATAAGTTGTCAAATTAGTATCTTTTATGAGTTAACCTCAAACAACACATCATGAAGTATACCCTTTATCAAAGTATACTTATACTTTCCCTGGCTACTGGTTTATTTTCCTGTCAGAAGGATAAATCCCCCGAAGTTGTTAAGAACTGGAACTGGGAGTATATGGGCAGGCCCTGGGGCGATTCTGCAGTTAATGAAATTGTTGTGCATCCTGACGATGAGAATCTCTGGTTTGTAACGTCCTGGAGAGGAATATATATCACAAGAGATGCCGGTAAAACCTGGGAGAAACATTTAAACGGATTTTCAGCTGCAATTGAAATCGACCCTGCCAATTCATCGAATGTTTATGTCAGTGCTAATAGCAGTATTTATTTTTCCGGTGATAAGGGTAATACATGGGCATTGCTTTATACTTTTCCCAAGAGTATAGTTTCCATACTTATCAGCAAGGTTGATCAGTCTATTCTTGCAGGGATTGCATGGTCGGATATGCAGATGGCCAATGGGATCTATAAGTCAACAGACAAGGGCAAAACATGGCAGTACTACTCTTACAACGTCAGTGCAAAAGGTCTGATCCCATGGGATATTGAAGAGGATGCTGTGAATAACAAGTTATATATTTCTACAGAGATATGGGATCATCCCACCCCCTATAAGCCTCCTTTCCTCAGATCATCGGATGGCGGACTGACATGGACTAATATTGGCGATTCGATTCCATGGCATGCCTTAAGAGTACAAGTGCAGCCTGGTACAAATGATGTATATGCTTTAACTGAAGGAATGGGTATCTATTATTCAAAAGACTTTGGTGATCACTGGCAAAGATTATTCAGTCCTTTCTGGGTCACTCTGACCATTGATAAAAATTATCCCAATGTGTTTTATGGCGGTGCCCACACATACAGTGGCTCCTCAGGAGGTATCTACCTGTCAAAAGATGCCGGCAGAACCTATGAAGGCAGCCCCAGATACAAGCCAATTGGATTAGATGGTAAACTTATCGCGAGTATTTGTCTTAATGCGTCAAGTACAGTGCTTTATGCAGCAGCGTATAATAGCGGGATTTACAGGTCAAGGATCCCCTGAGCTGCAGCGTTCAGGAATTTCTAAAAGAAATTGCACCTTCATTGGCCATGCTGAAACTTAGGGATTCATTCCATTACGGGAGAAGTTACATCTTCGAACTTGCTGACCCACCAGGCCCAGATGATCAGCAACGGGTGAATGATCACGAGCCTTATCCATGCGATCATAGGCGTGACGGTGAAATCGCCCAATTTGAAATTTCCTTTCTCAAAAAAATAAATATGACTGGGTATAAAAGCCAGTAACATGAAGATAATTCCCAGGCCGGCAATGCGTCTTGTGCTGTCAGGGATCAGTAACAGTGCCAATCCAATTTCAATGAAACCTGCAGCCAGGTTGACGGTTTTTTGCCATGCAGTCAGGTAGGGGGGTATAATGCTGTAATAGAAAGGCGGGTTTGCAAAATGATAATAACCGGCAAAAAGGTAGAAGATCACCATTACAAAGAGCAGGATCTTTTTAGTCATTTTTATTATTTGTGTTTTTAGGAGTTGATCGTCCGCTTCAAAGTAAAACATTTCAGAGATATTGCCACTATCTTAGATGCCAAGCTCATGATTATGCCTAAGCACGGTTACATTTTTCTGCTCAGTTTTTTTGCCTTTCAGTGTCTGCTTGCGCAGGACGACCTGGACCTGGGAAAACGGATCACAGCTGTCGATTCTTCCAACCTCTTCCTGTCTGACAGTTACTATATCTGGGGAGCCAGCGTAGTGAAGGGTAATGATGGGAAGTATCATATGTTTTATTCCCGTTGGCAGCATGCAGATAAGCCACTGGATGATGACAGTTTAAATTATATTTTCAACGGGTTTTCGGGATGGCAGAAATATTCCGAGATCGCTCATGCCGTAGCGGATGATATTATGGGCCCCTATAAGCACGTGAACGTGGTATTGAAGGGGAGCCAGAAGGATGGTGACTGGAAAAGGTTTTTCATGCACAATCCTATGATCACGACATTCAACGGGAAGTATTATCTGTATTATATCTCCAATTCTTTCGATTCATCGTACAGTTTTGATAAGCCCACAACCCCGCAAAATAAAAGATGGTTCCAGTATAACTGCACCCAGAAAATTGGTGTGGCGATTGCTGATAAGATAGAGGACTTCACTACCGGTAAGTTTCAGCTACCGGAAAAATGGATCATGGAACCTGATGGGGTGAATACCATGGAGATCGCCAATAATCCCACTGTTGCGCAGGGGCCTGATGGGAAATATTACCTGATGTTCAAATCCAGGATGACGCCCAGGGGACATATGACCATGTGGATGGCGAGGGCTGATCAACCTGAAGGTCCGTTTAAGCTTGCAGGCAATGTATTCTCAGACCCCGATTATGCGGCTGAAGATGCCTTTATGTGGTATGATAGGAAGCGGAAAAGGTTTTACGCGGTTTTAAAGAATTTTTCCCACAGCGGGAAGCTGAATGAGCAGTTCGGGTCTGTAGCGCTTATCACATCGGCGGACGGAGTCAAGTGGGAACCTGCGGCTCACCCGATGGTGACCCCCCGGCAGATCACCTGGAAAGACGGGCGTGTGATCGAGCTGGCGCATTTGGAGCGGCCATTCATTTATATCAATGAAAAGGGTGAGCCTGAAGCTCTTTTCGCTGCTTATGCAAAATATCCCATGGGGAAGTCGAATTATCTGACTATGGGTCCTGAATATAATTCGGGGAATGTCAGGATAGGGCTAAAGCAAATTAAATAATAGCAGCAGGCTTAGGATTTACCGATATCTCAACAGATGTTCGTGTAGGCATTCTAGTTATTTGAGTGCCGATGGTGTGCAAGTTGACAAAATGTATCCTCCGCCAGAACGATATAAATTGATACATGTCGAAAAAACTGCAATACATTAATATTGTAAGTTTATAAAAAAAGGGAAATGAAATACAAAGTCAACTTCATAACACTGTTATTCGCCGTAATAACAATGTTCCTGTTTAGTTGCAATCAACCGAAACAGGAGACAGTGGCAGATGGTCAACAGCCATCGCCAAAATTTAATGGAGAGATCAAACTTGATGTCCGCGATTCAAAAGCAGACTGGACTCCCTATATCCGCAAAAAAGCACCTGAAGGTGCGCCCAATATCCTTTTCATATTGTACGATGATACCGGCTTGGCTGCATGGTCGCCTTATGGAGGTAGAATCAATATGCCAACCATGGATAAACTGGCTGCTGATGGGTTAACCTATACCCAATGGCATACCGTTGCCCTTTGTTCACCTACCCGTTCCTGCATCAATACAGGCCGTAACCATAATCTGAATGGAATGGGAGCAATTACAGAAGGGGCCAATGGATTTCCCGGTTATAGTTGCCAGTTGCCTCCGCAGGCTGCTACCATGGCACAGATACTAAATGACAATGGCTGGAGCACTTTTTGGTTGGGAAAGGATCACAATGTTCCGGAAACAGACCTCTCTGCAGGTGCAAACAAAAGCCAATGGCCGTTACAGCAGGGCTACGACCGCTTTTATGGATTCATTGGTGGGGAAACCAACCAGTTTTATCCAGATCTTACTGAAGACAATCATGCAATAGAACAGCCTTATGGCCCTGAGGAGGGCTATCATTTGTCAAAAGATCTTGCAGACCAGGCTATCAAAATGATCAGTGATCAAAAATCTGCGAAT
>JAHEFC010000207.1 GCA_024640385.1 Sphingobacteriales bacterium | reverse complement strand
GTCCGTTTTTTCAGTTTCCAGCGAAGCCGCGATCATCTTGCTGAGAGGGTGGGTAGAATGGCTGGTAATGGTTTTGATCAGCTGCTTTTCCTGGTCGTTCAATGTCTCTCCTTCAAAATACACCAGCGAAGCATGGTGGTGCGTGATGGTACCTGTTTTATCCAGCACAATGGTTCTCACCTTGCCCAGGGTTTCGATCACACTGGAATTTTTGAGGTATAGTTTTTTCCTTCCAAACAAACTGAGCATGTTCCCATAAGTAAATGTGGCGGAAAGCAGGAGACTGCAGGGGCATGCAACAATCAGTACGGCGGTGACGGATGGCCAGATCTTTGCAGGATCATTTACCCACCAGTAAATGGCTGCCAGGAAGGCAATGGTGAACAAGGCGTAGGTGAAATACCTGCTCCAGGGGTGGATGAAACTCTGTTCTTTGTTCTTCTTGTTATGGAAAATATCATTGTTCCAGAGCTGGGTGATATAGCTCTGGGAAACCGGGGTCACCACTTCCACCTGTATGGCGGTCCCTATCTGCCGTCCACCAGCATAGAGCAATTCACCTTTTCTTTTATCCAGCGGGGTGTTCTCGCCCGAAACAAAGCTGTAGTCGATACTTGCCGTGCCTTCCCTGAGGATGCCATCAGCCGGGATCATTTCTTCGTTCCTCACCAGGATCATATCTCCTTTTTTCAAACTAGACACAGAGATATTCGTTTCTTTTCCGTCTTCAAGTAAAGAGACACCGAGGGGGAAATACGATTTGTAGTCGCGGTCGAACGAAAATGCATCGTAGGTGCGGTTCTGGAACCATCTTCCTATTAACATGAAGAAAACAATGCCGCTCATGGAGTCCAGGTAACCGGGACCTGTTCCCGAGAGTATCTCGTAGACACTTCTTCCAAAAGTGATCAGGATAGCCAGTGCAATAGGGGCATCTATATTGAGCCAGCCCTGGCGGAGGCCTTTATATCCGGAAACGAAGAATTCAGAAGCACTGTATAAAAGCACTGGCAGCGCGAGTGCCAGGCTAAGATATTGGAAGATGTGTTTGAGCTGGTCCATTTCGATATTCCCCGACGCGAAATAGTCAGGGAAACTAAGCATCATGATATTGGAAAAGCAGAATCCCGCGATGCCGATCTTGAAGATATGGGTACGACTGATCTTTTTCTCTTTCTTCTGCTCGCCGTCGTTCAGCGTGATATAGGGTTCGTAACCGGTGAAGGCCAGGAGTTCAACCACTTTGCGAAGCGAGATCTTTGTTTCATCGAATATGATGAAGATCTCTTTGCGCTGAAAATTGGTTTTGGACGACAGGATGGCGGGGTTGATCCGGTGGAGGTTTTCCAGCAGCCAGATACAGCTGGCGCAGTGCATGGTAGGAAGATGGAATTGAACGTGCGACTGGTTTTTATCCCTGAATCTCAGCAGTTTCAGGATCACTTCTTCGTTGTCAAGGTAGGCAAACCGGTTATCGGTAAACCGGCCTTTGGCCTTGATCCCGGGATTTTTCTGAAGATCGTAGTAGTTGCAGAGGTCATTTTCATTGAGGAGGAGGAATACCTGTTTGCAACCTTCGCAGCAAAAGAATTTCTCTTCGATCTTTATCGAATTGTCACAATTCTCCCCGCAATGGTAACAGGAATGCTGCATTGGTTCACGTTTGCGGGACAAATATCCAAAGAAAACGAGGAAGGGGGGAATGATATTGGTCAGGACAGGCCATGATAAAGAGAGCCAGAAAGTCAGAGAGCCAAAGAGTCAGAATTTTGGCACAATGTTCCAATTATTCTGTTTCTCTGGCTCTCAATTTTTGACTCTCTGGCTCTTTGACTTTCTGCCTCTCTAATTATATCGTACCTATATAATTCAGGTAATTACACTTAAGCTCTACAAAATTCTTTTCTACGTCTTTAATACGACTCCTCAGAATATTCTGGCTGTTGAATGTGTCGATAGAATAGGGGTCGTTTGTTTTCCGCTTTCGTTCTGAACTCAGGTATTGCTGTTGTTTTTCCAATTCTTTTTCCAGCTCATCCATGGAATGATGGGCTTTTTCCATTTCCAGATGGAGGTACTGATAGACCTTGGTACGGTCTTCTTTCATTCCTAATTTATCTGCCACTATATTGGAGATCATGGCATCCAACACGGGCATTTCCATCTTTTGACGCCTGATCATATCTTCCCAGGCGTCATTTTCTTTGATGAAGAGTTCAAGAATTCTGTAGTCCATAAGAAGTTGTTGTAAGTATGGTTGGCGGATACTACAATTTAATACACAAAACGTTCCAAAAACATGATTTTGATCACGTTATAAATTGTTTAACACGAACATAAACGTATTAGCAGGATGGAAGTGTTGATAAGTACAGGAAATTGATCAGGTGAAAAAATCTTCACCTCTATTTGCTCCATACCTCTTCACCTCTTTCTTCAGTCTGTTAATTCAAGAAGCCATCGTAACGGATGTGGTTTCTCGTGGGAGAGTCCGAATCTTTCTATTGATTTTTTGATCAGCGCAACAGCTTCATCCACGGAGTCGGTGACCAGGAACAGTTCAAGGTCTTTTTCCGAAATGGTTTTATTGGCCAGCATTTTTTCTATATGCTGCATAAGTTCAAAATGGTAGTCTTTGGAGAAGATGATCACAGGAAAATCCTTGATCTTCCTGGTCTGGATCAGGGTCATGGCTTCGAACATCTCATCCAGTGTTCCGAAGCCGCCGGGCATGATCACGAATGCATAGGAATATTTGATCAGGAGTGTTTTTCTTACGAAGAAGTACCGGAAGTTGACGTATTTATCGAGGTAGGGGTTGGGATGCTGTTCCATAGGCAGAACGATATTGCAGCCTACCGATCTTCCTCCCACATCCCTGGCTCCGCGATTTGCTGCTTCCATGATACCCGGCCCGCCGCCGGTCATGATGGTAAAGCCCATTCTTGCAATGGCTGCAGATAGATCCCTGGTCATTTGATAATAGGGATGAGTTTCTGAGAATCGGGCGGATCCAAATACGGTCACACAAGGACCGGTGAAATGCAGTGCCCTGAATCCACGAATGAATTCAATGGCAACCTTGACTATGAATTTGAATTCCTGCCACCTTGAGCGGGGGCCGTCCAGGAATTTGATCTCTTCTTTTCCGTTTTGATTTCCGTTTTCTAAAGCCATATTTATACGCAGGTTGCAGGTAACAGGTTACAGGCTGCAGGTAACAGGTTGCAGTAAAATTTGATGTGCTGCAACCTGCAACCTGCCACCTGCCACCTGCCACCTGCCACCTGCACTAGAGGTGTGCTACAAAAATAGGCACCTTATGGGCTCTGATAATGTCTGTGATATAGCTTTTTCTGAACAGCGATGATACTTCGCTTCGGCCGAAAGCGCCGGAAACCAGGATGGAGTGATGGTTCTGGGTGAGCCAGTGCTTGAGTTCCCTGGCATCTTCATTATTCAATTGCTCAATGGTTAGTGGATCGTAATGACGGGCAGCCAGTTCCTGGATCCTGGCTTTCTCGGGCAGGTCTTCTCCATGTGCATGAAACAGCATTGCACTCAGTTTGCAACATTCCCCAAACAGGTAGGCGAATTGTTTGATGGCAAAAACGGATGAAGCTTTTCCATCATAACTCAGGATAACCGATTTGGGTTCCGCGAAATGTTCAGGGACCAGTAGCACCGGGCACTCCGATTCGTGAAGGGTTCTTTTCAGGTATTCGTTAGGCTGCTCTTTGTCAATATTTTCGTAAAACAATTCAGAACTGATGATCAGGCAATCCGCGAACCTTGTTTCCTTGATCAGTTCTGCTAAGGCAAACAGGTTGGTATCCTTGTGGGTATTGTATTCAAGACCATGATCGTCGCAATAATTCCTGAACTTTTTGATGGTTTGCTCTACCATTTTATCGTCCTCTGTTGCCGGCATAGTAAATACGGGTGCTCCCATGCCCATTCCGCTATAACCAAGAAGCTCACGGTAGTCGATAGGACTGATGAAAACACCGGTGATGGTCAGGGGAACGCGTCCTTTTAACCATGTGGCCATACGCATGGCACCTTCCGAGAAATGCAAGCCATCGAATGCAACAATGATCTTGAGCATACTAGTAAATTTTAACTGAATTTACGGGTTGTACGTGTACGGTGTATAAAACATCCCTCAGTCTCCTTATCATCTCTTTTTCGCGGGCATTTGTATGATGGTAAGATTCTGCAAGCCTGTCTGCCAGCAGCATACATATATCGCGGAATTCCTGGTCCATCTGTCTCCAGTTTTCCCGGATGAAATCGGCAAACTCATTGAATGCGTCGTTCGCCGTCATGCCGGCTTCTTCTGCCGCCTCGAATTCAAATACAGTATACCAGGCGTCGTTTGTTCCAAATTGGTCCGTGTGCGACTCCCTATGTGTTAGTCGTGACCTGATCAGGCTGTACAACGCTTCACGTTCCTGGCGGGTGATCACGCTATCAGCATCTGCAACAGCGTAGAGCAGCTTGCCCATGGCTATATAAAATTGCTTGATATCCATATGTTGATTTTTCTGGTATAAAGCAATGAAAAAGAAGGCAGAAAAAGAATGAGCAATATCATTTGTCAGACGAGAGGCGAAAGGCGAGAGGCGAGAGGCGTGAGGCGAAAAGCGAAAGAGAGTAACTAGCCTCTCGCCTCTAGTCTCTAGTCTCTCGCCTCTCGCCTCTCGCCTTTCCCCTTGGCCAAATCGCCGGCACCTCCTCCCTATACCTCAGATACGCTTCTCCATACAGTTCCACGAGCTTGCTTTCTTCCAGAGGTATAGCCAGTAATACATAAGCGATCATGAGGAGATAGACAATAAGGTTTGAGACCAACGGGAAGAAAACAACTATTCCTCCCAAACAAATAAAAGTGCTGAGATAGAGGGGGTGCCTCACGATGCGGTGCAAGCCCTGCACCTGTAATTCAGGTTTCGCTCCTTCAAAAAAAAGATCTTTAAAGCCTTCAGGCGAAACCAGGTATTTTTTCAGACATACCAATGCACCCCAAAAGCCAGCTATGGTCAGCGACGCGGCAGGTATCCAGGTGTACCAGCTGTTCTCCCAAAGCCGCGGGGAGGTGATCCGGATCTGCCAATAAATAAGTGGGGCCAATAATATGATCGACCCTAAACTGTATAACAGCCGGTAAAATTTGAAACCAGGCCCCATTTTCTGCCTGAACCAGTTTTTTACAGGCAAATGCGCCGTAAGGCTATGAATGAAGAAGTAAATGATCCAGCCAAAAGCCAGCAGTAAATGTGAGCGGAGCATTAAACTAAATTAGCCATATTATGTTTAGACAACAGGGGTTTGTAACATTTTCAGTTATTTTGCCTTATCAATCTGAGTAGCATGACCTGGTTATATTTCATTTTAATACTGTTGGGGACTTTTGTGATCATGGAAGGTATTACCTGGTGTACCCATAGATGGGTCATGCATGGATTTCTCTGGTATCTCCATCGTGATCATCACCAGGTAGAGCCCGGTTTTTTTGAAAAGAACGACCTCTTCTTTGTCATATTCGCCATCCCCAGCATGCTTTGCATTGCCTACGGTACCATGGATCATAAATGGTGGCTGCAGGCTATCGGCTTCGGCATCATGGCCTATGGATTCGCCTATTTCCTGGTTCATGACGTGATCATCCATCAACGTTTCAAATGGTTCTCCAGGAGCAGGAATACCTATGTAAGAGCCATCCGATGGGCCCATAAAATGCATCATAAACATCTTAATAAAGAACATGGAGAAAGTTTCGGCATGCTCTATGTTCACAAAAAATACTGGGAAAAAGTAAGGCGCGACAAGCAGCTTATGGCTGGTAAAAAAGTTGAATACGCGCCTGAGCTATGAGTGCCCCCTCCTATGATCATATTATAACGGGCATGGGTTGCGCAGGCCTAAGCCTCGCCGTTCAGATGTCGGCCTCAGGATTGACTAAGGGAAAGAAGATTCTGCTGGTCGACAGGGAAAGGAAGAACCGGAACGACCGCACATGGTGTTTCTGGGAAGTGGAGCCCGGGCCCTTCGAACCCATTGTTTTCAAAAAATGGTCAAAAGCCCAGTTTCATAGCGCTTCTCATTCTGCTTTGCTGGATCTTTCTCCATATACCTATAAAATGATCAGGGGGATAGATTTTTTCAGTTACTGCCTTGACATCATCTCCAAAGATCCCGCCTTCGAGATCAGGTATGAAGAAGTGGAAGAGATCGGAAATAATAATGGTAAAGCATATTGTGTAGCAGGGGATCGAACCTACCATGCAGATTTTTTATTCAACAGTATTCTATTCAGGAAACCCAATTTAGCAAAAGGGGAATTTTATCTGCTGCAGCATTTCAAAGGCTGGGTTGTACAAACTGCTGATCCGGAGTTTGATACCGAGCAGGCTACGCTGATGGATTTCAGGCCTTCGCAAAAAAACGGAACCACGTTTGTATATGTAATGCCATTCTCTGCAAACGAAGCATTGATCGAGTATACATTGTTCACGTCGGATCTTTTGAACAAAGAAGATTATCATCAGGGACTTAGCGATTATATCAACCATGTGCTTGGCTTAAAGAATTGGACCGTTAAAGAAGAAGAATTCGGGATCATTCCCATGACCAACCACAGGTTCAAAAGAAAGAACGGAGCGATACTTAATATTGGAACGGCAGGGGGAAGAACAAAAGCCTCTTCAGGATATACATTTCGTTTTATTCAGAAAGATACCACGGCTATCATAAACAGTATGCACAGATCCGGCAGCCCGTTTGGAGATCATTATGGCTATTCGCGATTTGACTGGTACGACAGTGTGCTCTTGAATATACTCTCCCACAAAACACTGGCGGGTGACAGGATCTTCACTGATCTTTTTAAAAATAACGCCACTGGCCGCATCCTTAAATTTCTCGATAATGAGACCTCAGTATCTGAAGAACTGGGGATTCTCTC
>JAHEFC010000527.1 GCA_024640385.1 Sphingobacteriales bacterium | reverse complement strand
CGGTGTGAATACGTCTGTGGTGTTTGGAGATGTGACGGACCTGATGCGTTCACAGCTCAGGATAGCTGGCGCCCAGTGGTTTGCCTGTGGCTTATCGTTGGTATTACATCCATCCAATCCTTTTGTACCTACTGTGCACTGTAATTACCGGATGTTTGAACTCTATGATGAAAATGGTGCACTGACAGACAGGTGGTTTGGCGGCGGAACAGATCTTACACCATATTATCTTTTTAAGGAAGATGCCATGCATTTCCACGGTGTTTATAAGAAAACCTGTGATAGATTTGACAGCAGCTTCTATCCCGAATTCAAATTCCAGTGCGACAACTATTTCGTGAACTGGCACAGGAACCAGGAAAGAAGGGGTATCGGAGGAATATTTTACGACTACCGCCGGCCCGATGAAAACAGGAATGTGGAATTCTGGATGAATTTTGGAAAGGCCTGTGGTGATGCATTCGTGGATGCTTATCTGCCGATAGTCAAAAGAAGAAAAGGATTTGTTTACAATGCGGAGCAGAAGCACTGGCAGGAGATCAGGAGAGGCAGGTATACGGAGTTCAACCTGGTGCACGACAGGGGAACCTTGTTTGGCCTGAAGACCAATGGCCGCACAGAAAGTATTTTAATGAGTTTGCCACCTACAGTGCGCTTTGAATATAATTATCAACCTGAACCGGGATCACCTGAAGATGAAGTATTACAAGCTTGTCTTCAGCCCCGCGATTGGGTTTAAATAACATAACATGTATTTGCAAAGAAGAAACAGGATACTCAGGCAGTCGGCCGCCATCAGGAGTTTGGTTGCGGAAACAAGACTTTCACCTGCTGATTTCATTGTTCCGCTTTTCATTATTGAAGGAGAAAACGAATCCTCTGAGATCAGTTCGATGCCGGGCTATTACAGGAGATCTGTTGACCTGACGGTGAAAGAAGTGAAAGAGCTATGGCAAATGGGTTTGAAATGTGTTTTATTATTTGTGAAGTCGAAAGATGAATTGAAAGATAACAAAGGAACCGAGGCGTTAAATCCCGAGGGCCTGATGCAGCGAAGCATTAGGGCGATCAAGGATGCCGTGCCAGATTTGCTGGTGATGACCGATGTGGCCCTGGATCCTTTTTCATCTTTTGGACACGATGGCATCGTTGAACATGGCGAGATCGTCAATGATCCCACTGTAGAGGTACTTGCAAAAATGAGTGTAAGTCATGCTAAGGCAGGCGCTGATTTTGTGGCGCCCAGCGATATGATGGATGGTCGTATCGGCGCTATCAGGCAGGCCCTGGAAGAAAGCGGGTATACCAAAACGGGCATCATGGCTTATAGTGCCAAATATGCGTCCTGCTTTTACGGACCTTTCCGCGACGCGCTGGATTCTGCACCGGGTTTTGGCGACAAAAAAACCTACCAGATGGATTATTCCAACAGGATCGAGGCCATCAGGGAAACCATCATGGATGTGGAAGAAGGTGCGGACATAGTGATGGTAAAACCGGCACTGTCTTACCTGGATGTGATCAGGGAAGTGAAAAATGCAGTAGACGTGCCCGTTAGTTGCTATAATATCAGTGGTGAATATGCCATGATCAAGGCGGCAGCAAAAATGGGCTGGATAGATGAGAACAAAGCGATACTGGAAACGCTGACCTCCATGAAAAGAGCAGGTGCCGATATGATCGCGACTTATTTTGCAAGGCAGGCGGTGAAATTAATTGACTAAATGATTCCGGATTCCGGATTGCGGATTCCGAATTGTATAGGAATCCGGAATTCGTAATCCGGAATCCGGAATTTTGAATACATGAAGATCAACAACAGTAAAACATTATTTGAGCGTGCCCAATTATCCATCCCCGGCGGTGTGAATTCCCCTGTGAGAGCATTCAGGTCGGTAGGTGGTACGCCGGTATTTATGAAAGAAGCCAAAGGCGCGTATTTATATGATGCCGATGGCAACAGGTATATAGACTATATTAATTCCTGGGGTCCGATGATCATGGGCCATGGTTTTGCACCGGTGGTGAATGCGATCAGGGAGAAAGCATTGGAAGCGATATCATTTGGAGCGCCCACGGAACTCGAGATTGAGATGGCGGAGCTGGTGGTATCCATGGTGCCAAACGTAGACCTGATCCGAATGGTCAGCAGCGGAACCGAAGCTTGTATGAGCGCCATCCGTTTGGCAAGAGGTTATACGGGCAGGAACAAGATCATCAAATTTGAAGGCTGTTATCATGGTCATGCTGATAGTTTCCTGGTCAAAGCAGGATCAGGTGTGGCCACACTGAATATTGAAACGGTACCTGGTGTTACGCCGGGTGTTGCATCTGACACTTATGTGGCTGCTTTTAACGACCTGAAAGCCGTGCAAGAGATTGTGAAGGGCAATCCGGAACAGATCGCAGCGATCATCGTAGAGCCGGTAGCGGGCAATATGGGATGTATCATTCCTGAGCCAGGATTCATGGAAGGACTGAGAGAACTCTGTACACGTGAGGGCATTGTATTCATTTTTGACGAGGTGATGACTGGATTCCGTTTAGCACCTGGAGGCGCACAACAAAGATTGAATATTGATGCGGATCTTGTCACCTACGGAAAAGTGATTGGAGGAGGTATGCCAGTGGGTGC
>JAHEFC010000013.1:2092-20543 GCA_024640385.1 Sphingobacteriales bacterium | reverse complement strand
ATTTTGCAGTGCCATCTTTCAATTACAATAAACAAAGTGGTTCTGACGGTGCCGACCATATTGACCTGGCTACATTGAGAGGCCTGGGCCCGGATCAGACGTTGGTACTGGTGAACGGCAAGCGCAGGCACCAGACCGCATTTGTTGCCGTATTCGGAACCAGGGGACGTGGTAACTCAGGCACCGATCTTTCTGCCATCCCGGTAGGAGCCATTGATCGGGTGGAAGTATTGCGCGACGGGGCTTCTGCACAATATGGTTCAGATGCGATAGCCGGGGTGATCAATATCATAACAAAAAAATCAACTGGTCATTTCACGGGTAATTTTGGCTGGAGCAGTTATATCGATGATAAGTATAATCCTGCAACCAAGCCCGAGCTCGGACAGTATGTGTATGGAGATAAGATCGATGGCCAGGCCTTCACCTTCAATGGGAATACAGGATTCAAAGTGGGTAAGGGTGGATTTCTGAATATCACGGGCAATTTTTTAACGCAGGGTAAAACTTTCCGGCAAACCCTCGAAACCAATGATACCAAGGAAGACTATCTTCCTACCAATATTTACAGGAGGGCCCACGGAGATGGTTCAATGACAGGCGGAGGAGGATTCATCAACCTGGAAATCCCCAGTTCATCAAAAACCAGTTTTTATGCGTTCGGGGGATTGAACTACAAGGCTTCAGATGCCTATGCATTTACCCGTAACTGGTCGGCCCGCCCGGACAGGTTTCCCACTACCTCAACTGATGCTTTGATCTATGTTCCGTCAATCATGAAGGTCTCTGCAGATGCAGACACATTTTATAATCCCAGGATAAAGACGCATATTCTTGATGGTTCCCTGGCGGCTGGATTTAAGGGTAAGACTGAAACTAACTGGGCCTGGGATATCAGCAACACCCTGGGGTATAATAATTTTCATTTTTTTGGAAACCAGACCTTCAATGCATCGTTGGGGAGCGTACCTAATTCATTCGATGATGGCGGATTCAATTTCACGCAGAACACAGTCAACTTCAACGCGGCCAAACCCATTTACACTATAGCCCAGGGATTCAATTTTGCCTTTGGTGCAGAGTACAGGTATGAGCGGTATAAATTATATGCGGGCGAAGAAGGCTCATACAAGAATTATGACCCGAACGGTGAAAAGGCTACAGGTTCTCAGGGTTTTCCCGGTTACCAGCCCAATGATGAGATCAATGCAAACCGTTCCGTGCTGGGTGCCTATGTTGATGCTGAAATGGATGTGACCAAGGCTTTCCTGATCAACGGCGCGATCAGGGCTGAAAATTACAGTGATTTTGGGTTCACTGCCAACTTCAAACTTGCCACCAGGCTTAAGTTAGCACCGAATTTCAATCTCCGGGGTTCTTTCAGTACGGGCTTCAGGGCGCCGTCCCTGCCCCAGATCAATTTCAGTTCAACATTCACAACAGTACAGGGAGGAAATATTGCTGAGGTACGCATCGTACCCAATTATCTTGACATTACAAGGAAGGCAGGTATTCCTGAACTCAAACAGGAGAAGAGCACCAACCTTAGTGTGGGATTCACTTATAAAGCGAGTCCCGAATTCAGCATTACGCTGGATGGTTATATGGTGACTGTAAAGGACAGGGTTGTACTAACCGGCCAGTTTGATGCAGAAGATCCGGATCTGAACCAGGATCTGGCCGATGAACTGAAAGCAAATAATATTGCGCTCGCTCAATTCTTCGCCAATGCGGTGGATACCAGGAATATGGGCCTTGACCTGGTGATGGACTACAATAAGCGTTGGGGATCTAAAAGCCTCAGGGGTATATTCACTGCCAATGTTCAAAACATGGATATCCAGAATGTGAATGTACCGGCCGAACTGGCAGGGTCTGATTTTCTTAAATCTTCATTTTTCAGCGACCGAGAGCGTGCCTTTGTACTCGCCTCAGCACCTGATATGAAGTTTGCGTTCAATCTTGAATACGGAGTGAATAAAATGGTGTTTGGAGTGAGGGCAACCTATTTCGGGAAAGTGACCCTGTTGGGATATGGAGAAGACGGACTGGGCATAGATCCGAAAGTTCCGCTGGACGATAACAGTGGCTATGTGAAGGATGAATATATCTACAGTGGTAAAATGCCGGTTGATATTTATTTCGGCTATAAATTTTCTGAGAAGCTCAGCCTGCATGTGGGATCAGACAATATTTTCAATGTACATCCTGACCTAGGAGCCGTGCCAGGCGCAAAAGGATGGGCTTATAACAATGAAACGGGCGGTCCCTGGGATGCTGTTCAGATGGGCGGTAACGGGCGAAGGCTGTTTGTGAGACTATCCTTCAATTTCTAGCTGATCAGGATTTATTTCCATCAGAATGATGGGTATGATGTTCAGGCGGTGCGGTATCGGCATGAAAATGTTCTGGCAATATTTCTCCGCAGTGTGGACACCGGATCCGGCCGCTCTTGGATTTGCGCGATTCTTCGAGAAAACCGGCCGTGATGATACCGGCTGGTAACGCAAATATGCCTACGCCAATAAGGATCAGAACGCCGGTCAAAAATTTCCCGACCCCGGTTTTGGGCACTACGTCACCATACCCGGTTGTTGTTAGGGTGATCACCGACCAGTAGATGGCATGTGGAATACTTTTAAATGCTTCCGGCTGTTCCCGGTGTTCTGCGAAATACATGAGGCTGGAAGAGATGATGATCAGGAAAACAGCCAGTATCATACTTAATATCAGTTCATTCATCCTTAACCTGAATACATCCACAACCATCCTGGTGGCTTTCATATATGCCGTGAGCTTGAACAGCCTGAGAAACCTGGCCAGCCGAAGTATCCGGAGTATCCTCAGATCCAGTCCAACGATCACATGAATGTAGGAAGGTAAAATAGCGAGGAGGTCTATCAGCGCGCCCAGGCTGAACATGTATTTGAGGCGTCCTTTCACGGGGTGCTTATACTTCAGTTCAACAGTGCAGCTCCAGAGCCTTAACACATATTCAATAGTGAAAATGGCCACTGAAAATCGGTCGAAATAGAGAAACAGGTGTTCATAAGGTTCATGTATCTCCGGTACGGTTTCAAGCATCACGGCGATCACGTTCAGGATGATCAGGGTAATGATCACACCGTTTACAATTTTATCCCATTTTGAATTACCGATCTCAGGGTGCAGAAGAATGTGAGTCTTTCTTTGAATTGTCCGGAACATGTCAGGTTTTGGTGAGATGAATATACAAAAACTGTTTTCAAGCACATAAAATGTATAAATTCAGTGTCATGAAAAAGTCAGCATTCATTCCTTTGTTGTTCATATTGATCAGTACAGCCATTTCGCAGACCAAAGGAGATTTTGCATATTCAACCGATATAGGTTCCCCGGCAATTAAAGGGCATACAAACTATGATCCGGCAACCCAGGTGTATACCATGGAGGCTGCCGGATATAATATCTGGTTCAACCGGGATGAATTTCAATATGCCTATAATAATGTAAAAGGCGATTTCATATACACAGCCAGTTTCCTGCTGGATTCTTCGGGTGACCCTCACCGTAAGACGGGCTGGATGGTCAGGGCCGGTAAGGATTCGCAATCTGCCCATATCAGTGCCGTACTGCATGGAGATGGACTGATCGCCCTGCAGTGGCGTGGCCTCAGGGGAGCTTATATGCGGGACCCGCAGGATGAGATCAGGTTTCCGAAAAAAAAAGCCGGCCTGATCCAGCTGGAGAGGAGAGGCCGCACCTTTATTATGAGGGTTGCCCCGTTCGGAGAGCCACTTCAGGAAGTGGGTCGAAAGGAGATTGCGGACATGCCGGATTCATTGATGGCTGGCATATTCACATGTTCCCATGATCCGGGGAAAACGGTGCTGGCCAGGATATGGAACCTCAGGCTGGACAGGGCCCAGGAACCCGGGCTGCCAGTGAGGTCCAGGTTGGAATATCTTGATATTCAGTCCGGCGTGCGTACCCTGGTATACCAGTCGCAGTCCAGGTTTGAAGCGCCCAATTTTCTGCCTGACGGGAAGTCGCTGCTATTCAATGAAGGCGGGTTCCTGTACACGATTCCGGAAACCGGTGGACTGCCTCAGAAGCTCAATACAGGCAGTGCAGACCGGAATAATAATGATCACGGCATATCTTTCGATGGAAAACAGATCGCGATCTCCAGCCATAGGTCCGGTAAACCAGGCGGAGGTTCAACATTGTATATTTTGCCTATTGGAGGCGGTGAGCCCAGGATGATCAATGATAATACACCAACCTACTGGCATGGATGGGCACCAGACGGGAAATCGGTGTTGGTGATCGCCCAGCGGGGCAAGCCGGTCTATAACGTGTACAGGGTGAATCTGAAAGATGGTTCGGAAGAAGATCTCACTAAAAATGAAAACGGGCATGTGGATGGTGCAGAATATTCGCCCGATGGCAAATGGATCTATTTCAACTGGAATGTCAGCGGTACCATGCAGATATGGAAAATGAAACCAGATGGCTCGCAAAAGGAGCAGATCAGCTTTGATGAGTACAATAACTGGTTTCCGCATATCTCCCCTGACGGTAAATGGATCGCTCTGATTTCTTTCGACAACCAGATAGATCCGGATGGTCACCCCGCAGACAAAAGGGTCATGCTCAGGCTGATGCCCGCCAGTGGGGGAGCTCCTAAAGTCATAGCCTGGCTGTACGGAGGTCAGGGTACTATAAATGTCCCTTCCTGGTCACCAGACAGCAGAAAAATATCATTTGTCAGTTATACATACTGACATATATCAGTCCAACTTCGATTTACCTCATGTTTGATTAACTGTCATATATTAAAATTTGCAACAGTAGAATAATTATATTAGTACTGAAAATAATATCACACTATGGGTTCTGTGTCAATGCTTATTCTTACGCTGGCTGCTGTGGCATTTTCAGTATTTGCCATCCTGATCTCCAGGGTGTTTTTAAAGGGATCGGTCAATAAGCAGAAGCTTGAGCCTTACGAATGCGGAGTGCCTACACAGGGAAATACATGGATCCAGTTCAACGTCGGTTACTACCTGTTCGCACTCATTTTCCTGATTTTTGACGTAGAGCTTGTTTTCCTTTACCCCTGGGCAGTTGTGGTGAAAAAAGTTGGATGGGTGGCCCTGGTGGAGATCATTATTTTCTTTTTCATTCTCTTTATGGGATTGTTGTATGCACACAAGAAGGGAGCACTTCAATGGAAATAGGGTAACCATCCGGGCTTGTAGTGCCCGGGAGGAATTTGAACATTTAAAATAATTATGGAAGGACAAAGACCAGTAACAGAATTTCCCGGCCAGGTACATCAGACGCCAACAGGCGGTATTATGACCGGAGCGATTGAAGATGTGATCAACTGGGCCAGAAGTAATTCTCTCTGGCCACTGACATTCGGCACCAGCTGTTGTGCCATTGAAATGATGTCAACCGCTTCAGCCAAATATGATTGGTCGCGCTTTGGTTTTGAAGTGGCCAGGGCCACACCCCGCCAGGCGGATGTGATCATTATTGCAGGAACGATTGTGAATAAAATGGCTCCTGTACTTCGCAGGTTATATGATCAGATCCCGGATCCGAAATATGTGATCGCCATGGGAGCCTGTGCCACCAGCGGCGGACCATTTTTTTATAATACCTATTCGGTTGTGAAGGGCGCGGATCACGTGATCCCGGTGGATGTTTATGTGGCAGGATGCCCTCCCCGGCCTGAGGCCCTGCTTCATGCACTGATCACCCTGCAGGAAAAGATCAAAAGCGGCGGGAAACGGGAAAGGATAGATATTGATCTGAGTAAAAAGTAAAAAGTCAAAAGTCAAAAAAATGAATCGGGAAGAATTACAGGCATATCTGGGTGGACTGGGCTCGTCACTGACTTTTGAAGAAGGGGGGGAATGGATCAACCTGTTTGTTGATCCCGGGCAGTTCAGGGAGCTGATGGAAAAACTGAGAAATGATGAGCAGCTGGCATTCGACTACATGTTCTGCCTGACCTGTGTGGACTGGAAAACCCATCTCACCATGGTTTATCATCTTTCAAGTACCCGTTACCGTTATAATATAGTGGTGAAAGCGAAGCTCGACAGGGCAAAGCCGGAGATCCAAACCATTTGTGATATCTGGCGCACGGCTGAGTTTCACGAGAGGGAAGTGTACGAAATGTTCGGCGTGAATTTTATTGGCCATCCTGACCTGAGGCTGTTGATACTGCCCGATGGCTGGGAAGGCAAAAATCCGATGAGGAAGGATTTTGAAGATCCTGTCAATATGATAAAGTTATAAATGTATACCATCACAGAAGAAATATTAACCACTCCCTCAGGCGACATGGTGATCAACGTGGGTCCCCAGCACCCTGCTACGCATGGTGTGTTGCACCTGCTGATCACGCTCAACGGGGAGACCATCAAAAAAGTTGAACCTCATCTTGGTTATATCCATCGCTCTATAGAGAAAATGTGTGAATCGCTTTCTTACAGGCAGTTCATCTACTCCACCAGCAGGATGGATTATTTATCAGCTCATATCAATAACCACGGCTGTGCACTGGCGGTTGAGAAAGGCCTGCAGGTAGAGATACCCCCAAGGGCGGAAGTGATCAGGGTGTTGATGGATGAATTGACCAGGGTGGCTTCACATATTCTTGCCTGGGGTGCACTGGCCATGGACCTTGGCGCTTTTACACCTTTCTTCCATGCATTCCGTGAAAGGGAGATGATCAACGATATCATGGAAGAAACCTGCGGCGCAAGGCTTACCATGAATTATATGGTTCCGGGCGGCGTGATGATGGATATCCACCCAAATTTCCAGAGAAGGGTGAAAGAACTGCTGAAGCAGTTCTCGGAAAAGATCGATGAATATGATGAACTGGTTACCTATAACACCATTTTCATCAACCGGACAAAAAATGTGGGCTATCTGAGTAAGGAAGATGCGATCTCATTTGGTGTGAGCGGACCCTCGGCACGTGCTTCAGGGGTAAGTTGTGATATCAGGAAGATCTATCCTTACAGTATATACGACAAACTGAAATTCGACGAGATATTATATACAGAAGGAGATTCCTATGCGAGATATATGGTGAGGGTACAGGAAGTGAAGCAATCCCTTTCGATCATTGAACAGCTGATAGATAATATTCCTGAAGGTGATTTCCAGGCTAAAACAAAAGCGGTGTTGAAACTTCCCAAAGGAGAATTCTATTCAAGGGTGGAAACCGCCAGGGGAGAACTGGGTGTTTATATTGTGAGTGAAGGTGGTATGACGCCTTACCGCATCAAATTCCGTTCACCGGGGTATTCCAACCTGAGTGCGCTTGATCATATGACCAGGGGTTCCAAGATCGGTGATCTGATCGCGTCGATGGGAACGCTGGATCTGGTGATACCGGATATAGACAGATAAAATTTACGCATTGACGGATTGGCGAATTGGCGGATTCGTTGATCTGAACTTAATCCGCCAATCCGTTAATCCGACAATCCGACAATTGAACATATGTGGAACTTATCAGACATAGCAAAGTCCGTAGATGAATGGTTGAACAGCGTCATGTCACCCACATGGGTGCTGGTGGTTGAAATGGTTGTTATTGGTGTTCTGGCTATTGCATTATTTGCAGTGCTTGGTTTGGTGTTGGTGATCATGGAAAGAAAAGTCGCTGCCTATATGCAGATCCGTCTTGGACCCAACAGGGTTGGTCCCAAGGGCATGCTTCAGTCGCTGGCAGACACAGTGAAATTATTAGTGAAAGAAGGGTTGACACCCGCAGGGGCTGATAAATTTCTATTCAACCTGGCCCCGTTCATTGCTATGATCACGGCCATGCTGTTGCTGGCTCCTTTGGCGTTCGCGAAAGACTTCCAGATCTGGGATTTGAATATTGGTGTGCTGTATATCACGGCAGTTTCATCACTGTCGGTGATCGGTATTCTTATGGCAGGCTGGAGCAGTAATAATAAATATTCTCTATTGGGTGCCATGCGAAGCGGTGCGCAGATCGTGAGTTATGAACTCAGTGCGGGCCTGGCCATTATGACGGTAGTGATACTTACAGGAAGCCTGCAGATGTCTGAGATCGTTAAGTCGCAGGCCGACGGCTGGTGGCTGTTCAAAGGGCATATTCCTGCAATTATTTCATTTGTGATCTTCATCATAGCAGTAACGGCGGAAACCAACAGGGCTCCTTTTGACCTGGCGGAAGCAGAATCTGAACTTACTGCCGGATTTCATACAGAGTATTCGGGAATGAAATTCGCACTGTTCTTCCTGGCGGAGTATATCAATGTGTTCATTGTTTGCGCCGTGGGTGCTACACTTTTCCTGGGAGGATGGATGCCGTTCCATATCGGTAACTGGGAGGGATTCAATCATGTGATGGATTACATTCCTTCTTCCATCTGGTTCTTCGGGAAAACCTTCTTTCTGATCTTCGTGATCATGTGGTTCCGCTGGACCTTCCCCAGGTTGCGTATAGATCAGTTGCTGAACCTGGAATGGAAATATTTATTACCGATCAGTATGTTGAATATACTGGTTGTGACGCTGATTGCAATTAAAGGATGGCATTTCTGAAATGTGGGAATGTGATGAATGTGGGAATGTGGGAATGTTTTTTACTTTTTAATTTTTAATTATGTTCTTGAAAGAGTATATATCAGATGTTTATGGCGCAGTGAAGTCGATGGCTATCGGCATGAAACGGACATTGTACTATTTCACCCATCATCAGGAGATCATCACGCAGCAGTATCCTGATAACAGGGATACCCTTGTTCTGCCCGAACGATTCCGCGGTGAAGTGGTGATGGCGCATGACGAAAAAAATGAACACCGTTGTACCGGTTGTACAGCCTGCGAACTGGCTTGTCCAAACGGGACTATCAAGATCATCACCAAGTTCGACATCAGTCCCGAAGGCAAAAAGAAAAAAGCAATAGATAAGTTCATTTATCACCTGGAGTTGTGCACCATGTGCAATCTGTGCATTGAGGCATGTCCAACCAATGCCATTCATATGGCGCAAACCTTTGAGCATAGTGTTTTTGATCGTGCACAATTGACGAAGGTGTTGAACAAGCCCGGGTCTAAACTGCAGGAAGGCGTTGAATAGAGAGTAAGAGAGTAAGAGAGTAAGAGAGGTAGAATTAGATAATTAGTTAATTAGCCAATTAGTAAATATTATGTCCGATCTACATTCATGTTTTATTTGTTAGGGTTACTGACGGTGTTCAGCGCGCTTTTGTCAGTATCATCACGAAATATATTTCGCTCTGCGATCTATCTGCTGTTTTCACTTATCGGTATTGCAGGTTTGTATTTCTGGCTGGATTATCAGTTCATCGCCGCAGTGCAGATCGTGGTGTATGTTGGCGGTATCGCTGTTCTGATCATCTTTTCCATTTTCCTCACCCAACAGTCGGGTGAGAAATTACCTCCGGTGCCCGGGGGCCGGATCTTATTTTCAGCCCTTGCTGCTGCAGCAGGGATCGCACTGGTACTTTCGTTAATGATCAGGTATGGATTCGCTTCGGTTGCTGAGAAATCTTCTCCAACCGCTGCACAGATAGGGGAGAAGATGCTGGATTTAAATGGCTATGCATTGCCATTTGAACTGGTCAGTATGTTGCTGCTGGCGGCTATGATAGGATGCATTGTGATCGCACTTAAAAAAACTGAAACAAAATGATGGA
Source organism: Sphingobacteriales bacterium (assembly GCA_024640385.1). Taxonomy (GTDB): domain Bacteria; phylum Bacteroidota; class Bacteroidia; order Chitinophagales; family Chitinophagaceae; genus Pollutibacter. The sequence goes on along the minus strand of JAHEFC010000013.1, from coordinate 10,836 downwards.
ACCAGGACTATATCACCTGCTTGTAATCGGGGCGCTTCTGTTCTTCACCGGCATCTACGGTTTTTTTACCAGGAGGAACATGATCAGTATGCTGATGAGTATCGAACTCATGCTGAATTCAGTCAATATCAATTTCATTGCTTTCAATAAATATCTCTGGCCCGACACCCTGGGCGGAACTTTCTTTACAGTTTTTGTGATCGCTATCGCTGCAGCAGAAGCGGCTGTTGCACTGGCCATCATCATCAACCTGTACAGGAGCCACCAGTCGATCAATGTGGAGGTGGCGGAGGAAATGAAATATTAAAGTGTTATTAATGTGATTAATGTGGAGAATGTGATGAATGTGGCTTTTTAATTTTTAATTTTTAGTTTTTACTTTATCATGAACCCAACCAACATACTGCTGATCCCCTTACTACCCCTGCTTTCATTTGTTCTGCTGGGTTTGTTTGGAAAATCATTTTTCAAAACCAAAGCCGGGCTGGTGGGTTGCTCGCTGATGCTTGTTTCATTCATCATTGCCGTTGTTACTGCATCTTCATATTTTTTCAGCACTGGCCTCCAGAACGGCCAGTACCAGCAATTGAAGCCATTTATCATGCCTTGGTTGAAATTTGCCAATGGCCTCGTGATTGAAATGGGGCTGCTGATCGATCCGCTGTCCATGATCATGATCTTCGTGGTGACTTTCATATCGCTGATGGTCCACATCTTTTCACTGTCTTACATGAAAGGGGAAGAAAGATTTCATGTGTATTATGCCTTCCTCGGTTTGTTTACTTTCTCCATGCTCGGCCTGGTACTTTCTTCCAATATCTTCCAGATCTATATATTCTGGGAGCTGGTTGGGGTCTCCTCTTTTTTACTGATCGGGTTTTTCTATCAGAAAAGTTCAGCCCTGGCCGCTGCGAAAAAAGCATTCATTGTGACCCGGTTTGCGGACCTGGGATTTCTGATCGGAATTTTGCTTTTGTCGGCACAGGCCGGCACCCTTGATTTTCTTGAGCTGATCAGTAAACTCTCTACGCCCGGCGATACACTTACGTCGGCATTGGCAACAACATTCATGGGTTTTTCAGCACTGAGCTGGGGTTTGGCCCTGGTATTCATGGGCGCAGCAGGAAAAAGTGCCATGTTCCCTCTGCATATCTGGCTTCCTGATGCAATGGAAGGTCCTACTCCCGTGTCAGCGTTGATCCATGCCGCTACCATGGTAGTAGCCGGTGTGTTCCTGGTAGCAAGATTGTATCCTGTTTATGCATTCTCCGGTGCAGGATTCGTGCATTTCATAGATGATATTGGCGCTTTTACGGCTTTATTTGCGGCCATCATCGCGTGCACGCAGACAGATATTAAAAGGGTACTGGCGTATTCAACCATCTCACAGATCGGTTTTATGATGTTCGCGCTGGGCCAGGTTCCTCCTGAAACTAACGGCGCAGCTAACCTGGGATATACAGCATCTATCTTTCATTTGTTCACCCATGCGATTTTCAAAGCGCTGTTGTTCTTAGGTGCTGGTGCCGTGATACATTATGTGCATAGCAATGAGATGAAAGATATGGGAGGCCTCAGGAAAAAAATGCCTGTTACCCACGCCATGTTCCTGCTGGCCTGTCTGGCTATAGCAGGTATACCTCCATTTGCAGGTTTTTTCAGTAAAGAGGAAATACTGCTTGCCGCATGGGAGAATAATCCAACTATATTCTGGATGGCCCTGGTCACATCAGGACTTACCGCATTCTATATGTTCCGTTTATATTTTTCCATATTCTGGAACAAGGAACCTGAGGGGCATCATCATCATGAGAAAGAAGGTGATATCTTCCTGCTGGCCCCGTTGGTGATACTCGGCATCGGTACCGTTGTAGCAGGGTTTGTTCCGTTCAGCCAACTGGTGAGTGCTGACCGCAAACCTTTTGAAACTGAACTGCACCTGCAGTTTTCCATTGCGCCTGTTGTGGTGGGACTCACAGGTATTTTACTGGCCTCATGGATGTACAGGAAGCATTCTGCTGTTCCGGAGAATCTGGCCAGAAATATGGGAGGCTTTTATAAAGCGGCGAAGAATAAATTCTATATCGATGAATTATGGCTTGGATTTACGAAAGGCGTACTGTTCAATCTGATCGCAAAACCTGCTGCCTGGTTTGACCGGAATATAGTTGATGGCATGGTCAAGGCCACCGGATCGGGAATGGAGTGGATCTCTTACCGGATCAGGGGTGTACAGTCGGGCAAAGTGCAGCAATATGGCCTGTTCTTCCTGTTCGGTATTATCATCATCGTTTCAGTATACCTTTTCAAAAATGTACCCTGGCGATAAATAAATTGTTATGAATCTTATTCTAATTATACTGATCCCTTTGCTCACCGGGCTCGCTATACTGGGCCTGAATGAAAAACATGCCAGGACTGCAGCGTTGGCCGGAGCCCTGGTACAGCTTGTTTTGGCCCTTGTGTTATATGCGGCGTTCACACAGGAGCGGTCTATAGGAAATGTATTCCCTATTTTGTTTGAGCAGCAGTACCAATGGTTCCCTTCCCTGGGATTCAGTTTCCATATTGGCGTTGATGGAATATCCATTGCCATGATCCTGTTGACGGCATTTGTGGTCATAGCAGGGGTGCTGGTATCGTGGAATATGGAGAAGATGAAAAAAGAATTCTTCTTCTTCCTCACCCTGCTGGGCTTTGGCGCCTATGGTTTTTTCATATCGCTGGACCTGATGGTGATGTTTTTCTTCCTGGAGATCGCAGTGATCCCTAAATATCTGTTCATCAGCATTTGGGGCAGTGGAAACAAAGATTACAGTGCCAATAAACTGGCACTGATGCTCATGGGCGGTTCCGCCCTGATCCTGATCGCTTTGCTGGGTATGTATTTCTCCATGCCTCCGGAATTGCGCACTTTCGATATGCCCAAACTGGCGGAAATGAATATCCCCTTTTCATTGCAGCGCTGGGTTTTCCCTTTGATCTTTACCGGTTTCGGCATATTCACAGCCATGTTTCCTTTTCATACCTGGGTGCCTGACGGTCACTCTTCTGCGCCAACCGCAGGTTCCATGTTCCTGGCTGGGATATCCATGAAGCTTGGAGGTTACGGTTGTCTCAGGGCCGCCACCTATTTATTTCCTGAAGGTGCACATGAATATTCCAGTATCATTATTATACTCGCATCCATCGCTATCATCTATGGAGCCTTCGCTACCATGATGCAGAAAGATCTTAAATATATCAATGCATATTCTTCAATCAGCCATTGCGGCTTTGTTTTACTGGGCATTGGGATGCTTACAAAAACAGCGATCACCGGTGCAGTATTCCAGATGGTTTCGCATGGTCTGATGACAGCCCTTTTCTTCGCCATCATCGGCATGGTCTATGAAAGAACGCATACCCGGATGGTGGCCGATATGGGTGGATTGCTCAAAGTGATGCCGTTTATCATAACTACATTATATATAGCTGGCTTTGCTTCCCTGGGGCTTCCCGGGTTGAGCGGATTTGTTGCAGAGATGACGGTCTTTGTGGGTTCATGGGAAAATCAGACTTTCTTCCACAGGGCAGCAACTGTAATTGCCTGTGCTTCGATCGTTGTAACTGCCGTATATATTCTGCGGGCTGTAGGCCAGGTATCCATGGGGCCCCTGAAATACAGCAGCGATCAAAAAGACGATGGAAGATGGAATGAGAAATGGGCGGCTGTGATCCTGATCGCGGGCATTCTGCTGATGGGGCTGGCGCCATTCTGGCTGAACGACCTGGTAAGTCCGGGCGTGGAAGTGATCACAAATAAATTGGCAGGAAAATAAAGAAGGAATATGAATGAGTATTTACAATTGATGAAATCGGAACTGATGGTGATACTCATCATCTTCATTCTCATGTTCATCAAACTTGGAAAAGGTTTACCGAACGGCACATTGCTTTCCCTGGTTCAGTTGTTGCTTCTGATCAACGTGGCTGTTTCATTCGGTTTCAATGAAACAGGAAGGATATTTAACGGAATGTTTGTCCATAATGAACTGGCAGGTTTTCAGAAAGGCATACTTTCCCTGGCAGTTTACCTGATCTCATTATTGTGTTCGGACTGGCTGAAAGACCATGAACATATGCCTGAGTTTTTCATGCTGATGCTTTCTGCCTTGTTGGGTATGTTCTTCCTGGTATCCAGTGATCATTTGCTGATGTTTTACCTGTCCCTTGAACTGGCGAGTATACCGGTAGCTGCTATGGCAAATTTTGACCTGGAAAGGAGAAAGAGTTCAGAGGCGGCCATGAAAATGGTCATGTCTTCTGCACTGGCTTCCGGCATTATGTTATTTGGAATTTCGTTGATCTATGGCATTTCAGGATCGCTCGATTTTGCAACAATCTGGGGTAGCCTGCGGAATGAACCATTGCATATTATGGCATTCGTGTTCCTGTTCAGTGCATTTGCCTTTAAATTGTCTGTTGTGCCGTTTCATTTCTGGACAGCGGATGTTTACGAAGGCTCACCGGTAGCGGTAACTGCATTTCTCAGTGTAGCTTCAAAGGGCGCCGTATCATTTGCCTTGTTCAATATCCTCTATAAATTATTCCCCAATCTTTCTGCACCCTGGTACACTTTGGTGGTTGTGCTGTCTATACTTACCATGCTGATCGGTAATTTCTTTGCCCTGAGGCAGGATAATTTCCTGCGCTTCCTGGCTTTCTCTTCTATTGCGCAAGTTGGTTTTATCCTGGTGGCTCTAAGTGGACAGAACAGCCAGGTGATCAGCGCGGTAACATATTTTGTACTGGTTTACGTATTCTCGAATCTTGCAGCTTTTGGCGTTGCATCAGTGCTACGCTCCCAACTGGGTATTGAAAACATCAGCCAGTTGAAGGGATTGTATAAAACATCACCTGCCCTGGCATGGGCCTTGGCATTGGGATTGTTTTCGTTGGCCGGCATCCCACCCGCAGCAGGTTTTTTTGGAAAACTGTTTCTGCTGATGGCTGGTGCTGCAAAAGGCAATTACTGGTTTATCACTATTGCCGCGCTGAACATGATCGTATCATTATACTATTACCTGCGTATTGTTAAGCTGGTGTTCAGTGCGCCGGATGGTGAACAGGTGCAGGAAGTAAAGATATTGAAACCGGTAGGCCTTGGCCTGGTGATATGTTCAGCAGGTATCGTACTGGCCGGTATTGTCAGCTGGATCTATGATCATATTAATTCAATGGTTTAGTAATATTTGACCTATGGCTATCAATCAGAATCATCCATTTGAAGAGTTGAACGGAATAAAATGCGGCATTGCAGAAAGAAATGCAAGCCCTGAACGGGTTGCTTTTCTCAAGCCGTTGCTTGAACACAATGGATTTGAAGTAGTGGTGGTTCCTTCGCCGGCGCCTAAAGGACAGGCAGCAGGGGCGCAGGTTGCAGGTTCCAGTGGGCAGGTTGCAGGAGGGCAGGTTGCAGGTTCCAGTGAGCAGGTTGCAGGAGCGCAGGTTACAGCGCCCGTTGTTCCCGAGACATTTACCATCGGTGTTACTGATTATACCTTTAATACCACCAATGCTATATTCGGCCGACTTCTCCGGACACCGGACGGCCATGTTGTAACCAGGGATTATTGGTTCCAGAAGGATGCGGTGGCGCTCGATGATGTTCCTTATTACGAGACGCTTAGCCAGCGAAAATCCTAAAAAATTGCATTTGTCGGCCAGCCAGGCCCGGCACTTCTTTTCCGAAATTTAAAAAAAAACAATAACCCTGTTTGCACGGTAATTTTTTTTATTTTACTTTTGACCAAATGGTTTAACCAAATGGTTAAAAATAGAAACAAGGTGAAGGCAGATGAAAATTCAGAGGAAAAAATTCTGGCAGCAGCAAAAAAAGTGTTGTTCTCTAAAGGGTATGCCGGTGCACGGATGCAGGATATAGCCGATGAAGCGGGTATCAATAAAGCGCTCCTGCATTATTATTTCCGGAGCAAGGAGAAACTTTTTGAGGTGATATTCAAAGAGGCGATCGGAAAATTAATGCCCCAGATCAGTTCCATCTTCAGCGATCCGGGGATCAGTTTTAACGATAAGATCAGGGCATTCTGCAATTCATACATCAGTACCTGGATGGAACATCCGTATATACCTATGTTTGTGCTCCATGAATTGCATTCGGATTCCGGAAAGGGATTTTTAAAGCTGGTGGAAGAGACGAGGTTCAGGCCCGTAAAGGATGTGCTGAATTCCATTGAAGTGGCGGTGAAGAAAAAAGAGATCCGCAAAGTGGATCCTCACCAGTTGTTTTTGAATATGATATCCCTTTGCATGTTTCCGTTCATGGGAAGCCCGGTCTTCAGGAAGGTGACAGGTATTTCAGACAGGCAATTTGACAACATGATGAAGGCCAGGGTGGATGAAGTGTCTGAATTCATTATAGAATCTATTAAATACAGAAAATGAGAAAGTTGTTCTTACTGATCATCGGTTTCTTTCCGGCGGCATTGATGGCCAGTGAGCCAGTAGTGCTGGGGCTTGAAGAAGCTTATCAGTTAGCCATCAGGAATTATCCGCTCACTAAGCAGAAAGACCTCATAGCCAGAACATCGGGCCTGAATATGAAGAGCCTGTCCTCTGGATTCTGGCCGCAGGTCACCCTGAGTGGCCAGGCTACTTACCAATCGGCCGTAACCGAGGTTCCCATCAAGATCCCTCAATTCCAGTTTGAGCCTTTAAGCAAGGATCAGTATCGCGCTCTCCTGGACATTAACCAGGCCGTGTTCGATGGTGGAAATGTGAAGTCACAGAAGTCTCTGCTCGAACAGCAAAGACTGGTAGACGAGCAGAAGATCGAAGTGGAGTACCAGAAATTGAAAGAGCGGATCAACGATATCTGGTTCAGTGTGTTGTTCATTGATGAACAACTGAAGCTGGTAGAGCTTTCGCAGAAAGATATTGACGCTGTGATCAGGAAAGTGGAAGCGCAGGTAGAGCAGGGGACTTCTTATCGTTCTTCATTGGCCAGCCTGCAGGCAGAGAAGCTGCGCAATGTGCAGCGAAACACGGATCTCAGGTATTCCAGGAAGGCATTGATCGATGTGCTGTCGGTATTTATCGGCCAGGAGCTTCCCCGTGATGCAGAACTTAAATATCCTGCAGAGCAACTGCCTGATACCAGTTCGATTAACCGCCCGGAAATTGAATTGTTGAAAAGGCAGGTGAAATTGAACGATGAGATGCGTCGTTCGCTGGACGTGAAAAAAACGCCCAGGATCAGTCTTTTTGCACAGGGTGGGTATGGTAAGCCCGGCCTGAATATGCTGGTGAATGAATTTGATTTCTTCTATATCGGAGGAGTGAGACTTGCCTGGAACCTCAATGGATTTTATAATCTCGGACGCGACCGCCAGGTCAATGATTTCAACCGGCAGTCGCTGGGCTTGCAGGAAGAACAGCTTTTGCTGAATATCCGGGCCGAACTGAAGAAGAGCCAGGGTGACATTGATAAATACAGGGATCTCATTGGCACTGATGACCAGATCATTGTTTTGAGGCAGCAGGTAAAAGAGGCATCTGCTGCACAACTGGAGAACGGTGTGATCACTTCAAGTGATTATATCCGTGAACTGAATGCAGAAGAGCAGGCAAGGCAGAACCAGGTGCTGCACAGGTTGCAGCTTTTGCAGGCAATAATTGATCAGAAAACAACTACAGGTAATTGATATGAAAAAAAGAATAATTATTCTCAGCTCGATATTATTCCTGCTGGGTTGTCAAAACGGAAAAGATCAGCATGATGCTTCCGGCGTGTTTGAAGCCGAAGAAGTAATCGTATCATCAGAAGTTGGAGGGAAGATCCTGAAGTTCCAGCCTGATGAAGGCGCTGAACTGGCTGCAGGTGATTCAGCAGTCATCATCGATGCAACCAATATCCGCCTGCAAAAAGAACAGGTGGAAGCGAGCATCGGCGCGCTGTCTGACAAAACAACGGATGTTGGTCCCCAGGTTGAGCTATTAAAAAATCAGCTCTCCGTCCAGGAAACACAAATGGTCACACTGGAAAAAGAAAGGCAGCGGTTTGACAAACTGGTAAAAGCCGATGCAGCTACTACTAAACAGCTCGACGATATTGTAGCGCAGATCGACCAGTTGAAAAAACAGATGGATGTAACGCGGCAGCAGATCAAAGTGCAGCAGAATCTAACGGGTACGCAGAACCGGGGAATTCTCAGTGAAAAAGATCCATTGGACAAAAGAGTAGCACAGCTGGATGACCAGTTGCAGCGTTCAGTGGTGTTGAATCCTGTGAACGGAACCATCCTTACAAAATATGCAGAGGCAGGAGAAGTAACCAGCCCCGGCAAGGCCCTGTATAAGATTGCAGATCTGGATATGCTTAGACTCCGCGCCTATCTCACGGGCGACCAGGTAGCAACAGTCAAACTCGGGCAGGCAGTGAAAGTGGCAGTGGATGATGGTAAGGGCGGTTTCAGGAATTATGAGGGCAAGATCAGCTGGATCTCAGACAAGGCTGAATTCACACCCAAGACCATTCAAACGAAGGAAGAAAGAGCCAACCTGGTGTATGCGGTGAAGATCGATGTGAAGAACGACGGCTATTTGAAGATAGGGATGTATGGGGAAGTAAAGTTTTAGGCGAGAGGCGAGAGGAGAAAGGCGAGAGGCGAGAGGAGAAAGGCGAGAGGCGAGAGGATCTATCAGGCATGTATTAATTCTCGCTATTGCCGGTCACCTTGGGC
>JAHEFC010000013.1:0-2082 GCA_024640385.1 Sphingobacteriales bacterium | reverse complement strand
ATAATGTAGTGAAAACCTATCCTTCCGGCAAGAAGGATAAGGTGACTGCATTGGACCGTATCAGCTTTGAGGTGGAGAAGGGGCAGCTGTTCGGCCTGATCGGACCTGATGGAGCGGGTAAAACAAGCCTGTTCCGCATCATGGTCACATTGTTATTGGCAGACAGCGGTTCTGTTATTGTGGAAGGGACGGACGTAGTAAAAGACTATATGAAGATCCGTTCGATCAGCGGTTATATGCCGGGCAGATTTTCCTTGTACCAGGATCTGAGTGTTGAAGAAAACCTTTCTTTTTTTGCAACAGTATTCAATACTTCCATTAAAGAAAACTATGAGCTGATCCGTGACATCTATGTGCAACTGGAGCCCTTCAAAACGAGAAAGGCCGGGGCCCTGTCGGGTGGTATGAAACAAAAACTGGCACTTTGCTGCGCACTGATTCACCGTCCCGAAGTATTATTTCTTGATGAGCCTACCACAGGTGTTGATGCCGTGTCCCGTGTCGAATTCTGGGATATGCTCAAGAAGCTGAAATCGGAAGGCATCACTATCCTGGTATCAACAGCTTATATGGATGAAGCATCCCGTTGTGATAATATAGCATTGATCAATAATGGGAAGATCCTGGCAAGAGATACACCAGAAGGCATCAGCAATAGTTTCGGAGAACCCCTTTGGGCCATAAAACATCCTGATATGTACGGTCTGCTGAATCAATTGAGGTCTTCAGTAATGACCCGTTCGGCTTATCCGTCTGGTGAATATCATCACCTCACCCTTAATGATCGTAAATCCATGGACGAACTGATCGTAGAACTATCTGCCCACGGTTACCAGGATTCAACATACAAGGAGATCGGGCCCAATGTAGAAGACGTATTTATGAAGAAGATGAAATGAACAATAACTATCAACATATCATTGAAGCAGACAAGCTCACGAAGAAATTTGGTGATTTCACAGCTGTTGATGCGATAAGCTTTACCGTTGATAAGGGCGAGATATTCGGATTCCTGGGTGCCAATGGTGCAGGAAAAACCACGGCGATCCGCATCCTCTGCGGGCTGATAAATCCTACATCAGGGCATGGTTCGGTCGCCACTTACGACGTCCATACACAATCTGAAAAGATCAAACAGACCATTGGTTATATGAGCCAGAAATTCACCTTATATGAAGATCTGACCGTGACAGAGAACATGCGATTTTTTGGGGGTATTTATGGCATGGACAGGAAAAGGATAAGAGAGAAAACGGATCTGATATTGCATGAGCTGAATCTGCACGACAGGGCCAATGCGCTGGTGAAAACCTTACCGCTTGGTTGGAAGCAGAAACTTGCATTCAGTGTGGCGATCCTTCACGAACCACCTATTGTATTTCTCGATGAGCCCACGGGTGGGGTGGATCCGGTAACCAGGCGTGAATTCTGGGAGATGATCTATAAGGCATCACATAATGGTACTACTATATTCGTCACTACTCACTATATGGATGAGGCCGAATACTGCAACCGGGTCAGCATCATGGTGGATGGACGCATTGAGGCACTTGATACACCGGCAGGATTGCGTCAGAAATTTGGTGCTGCAGACATGAACGAAGTATTTCTTTCACTGGCCCGTAAAGCAAAACGAACTGAGTAATGAAAACACTGGGCGCATTCATATTGAAAGAATGGAAGCATATCTGGAGGGATAAAAAAACTCTGCTGATCTTATTTGGTATGCCTATTGCGCAGATGCTGATCTTTGGTTTTGCCCTGACCAATGAAGTGAAAAATTCCAGGATCGCCATCCTGGATCCCTCCAAAGATTTGGAGAGCAGGCAATTGACAGCGAGGATAGATGCCAGTAAATATTTTGAAGTACGCAAGTACCTGGAGAAACCCGGGGACATTCACGCCTCTTTCAAAAAAGGAGAAGTGAGAATGGTGATCGTGTTTCCTCCGAATTTTCATGATGAACTCCTGCACGGGAAGAAAGTGACCATCCAATTGATCGCAGATGCATCCGACCCGAATATCGCTACCACCGTGATCAATTATGCTACCGCGATCATTAACGATTATCAAACTGAAAAA
>JAHEFC010000526.1 GCA_024640385.1 Sphingobacteriales bacterium | reverse complement strand
TTTCTGCAGCAGGCTGTATTGCCTGTACATTCTTGATTTGAATTCTTCCCAGTTCCTGCCTGCAGGATCACTCCATAATACTTCGCTCAATGCGATGATCCTCGGGAAGATCATGTAGTCAAGGTGCTCCATGGAAGGAATATATTCCGTCCATACATTAGCCTGGGCCCCCTTGATGAAATGATGTTTTGCCTGTTCAAGCTCAGCAGGTATTGGCTCATAGGAGTATACCTTCTGTAGATTGAGATATCCCCCGATAGCTTCCGGTTCTCCTGCTGGTTCCTGTTGGTATTTATCAAAATAGCAGTAATTGCCCGGGGTCATGATCACATCGTGACCCATATTTGCTGCTTCAATTCCACCCTGTTCTCCTCTCCAGCTCATTACAGTAGAACCTGGGGCAAGTCCTCCCTCCAGGATCTCATCCCATCCTAAAAGTTTCCGGCCTTTTTGGGAGATGAATTTTTCCATGCGGCGGATAGAATAACTCTGGAGTTCATACTCGTCTTTCAGGTTATTGTCTTTGATCCGCTTCTGACATTTGCTGCAGGTTTTCCAGTTTCCCTTACCGGCTTCATCGCCGCCTATATGGATATAAGTAGATGGGAAGATGGACATCACTTCTGTGATCACATCCTGCATGAAGATGAATGTGGAATCATTCCCTATACATATTTCGCCGGGGATGCCTTTAGCGCCGTCGCACCGTAAATGAGGGTAAATGGCCATCACTTCATCGGAGTGGCCCGGCATTTCGATCTCCGGGATCACCGTGATGCCGCGGCTTTTGGCAAATGCAACGATATCCCTTGCCTGATCCTGGGTGTAGTACCCGCCATAAGATTTTGGATCATTCTCATTCCCGTATTCTCTCTTACCAAACCACCAGTCTTTCCAGGTTTTGCTTGTACGCCATGCGGCACGGGTGGTGAGTTCGGGATATTTTTTTATTTCCAGTCTCCATCCGGCAGCGTCGGTCAGGTGCCAATGAAAAGTATTGATCTTATATAAGCTGAGCAGGGTCAGCAGTTTTTTGATATACTCAGGAGGGTAGAAGTTCCTGGACACGTCAAGCATCATGCCTCGATAGGCAAAACGTGGTTTGTCTATGATCTCCGCACAGGGTAGTATACCCTTTATTCCGGTAAGTGAAATCTGTGCAAGGGTCTGCGCGGCATACAAAGCACCAACGGGATGCGAGGCCATGGCGGTGATCTTTTTATCGGTTATGCTTAACCGGTAGGCAGCCGAATCCTGCCCGGTTGATTTTTCCAGAACTATTCCTGCTGCAGGTTTGGTACCCGGTTTGATTGACTGAATATTTCTAAAAGGGATATTCAGGATCTCCGCCAGGTAAGCGGCGGTTTCCCTGAATTCAGGAGCGGTATAGATCACTGTCTTGCCCGTATACCTGTATTCACCGGGTTTTTCGATAAGCTGCAGGGGTTTAGGCACAATATTGATCCTGTCCTGCGAGGTGCTGTGTAAAGAAAGGCAAATAAGGCAGATGGAAACGATCAGAGATTTCATGCGTCAAGTTAAATAAATATCCCTTTCGCCTGAGCCTGAAAAAAAGGCGGGATCTTTCAATCCCGCCAGTCAACACCGCTAAGGGTACGAATCAACGAACCCAACAAACACCAAAACAATATTATTGTGGCAGAAGAACTGCATCGATCACATGGATCACGCCGTTGCTTCCACCCAGGTCAACTGCAGTTACATAAGCACTGTTGCCTCTCCCGTCTGTGAGTTTCACTTTGCCATTGTCGAGGCTTGCTACAAGAGTGGCGCCATTAACTGTTTTTACTTCAGCCTTACCGTTACCAGATTTAATTGCACCTGCAACTGCTTTTGAATCCAGGTTTCCTGCCACAACGTGGTAAGTAAGAATGCTGGTCAGGCTTGCTTTATTCTCTGGCTTGAGCAGGCTTTCAACCGTGCCGGCAGGAAGTTTGGCGAACGCATCATTGGTAGGCGCAAAAACGGTAAAAGGTCCTTTGCCTTTCAATGTTTCTACAAGACCAGCGGCTTTAACAGCAGCTACCAGTGTTGTGTGTGCCGGGGACCCGGCAGCAACATCTACGATGTCTTTTGTTTGGGCAAATGAGTGTTGAGATGTGAAAAGAGTAGACATTACTGCAATCACTGAGAACAACTTTTTCATAAGTGTTTTTTAATTAATGAATAGGACAATTAAAACATGATCCCGGCGTTATAGTTCCTGAAACACAGCATCTTAACAGTAATTTTTTAAATGTTAAATGATGGGTAGTTGAAAGAATGGAATGTGTTAACAGATTCCCACATTTCATCGGTCACATTCAACACATTTATCACATTTACCACATTTCAAATAGTTTTCTGTATATTTGCTTATTCATATATTCTCTCCGTCCGACAGTACAGATCCTTCCGTGACAAAGTTTCTTCCGTCATTTCAGGTTAGACTATATACCATCTGATGATTTTCAGGTGTTCATTTTAAAAAATTTCAGACTTTGTTATTTGAACAATTAGGCATTATTGAGCCCATCTTGAATGCGCTCAAGGCCGAAGGTTACAAAACCCCAACCCCGATTCAACAACAGGCTATTCCTGTTTTATTGAAACAACGCGACCTCCTTGGATGTGCTCAGACC
>JAHEFC010000206.1:5738-7011 GCA_024640385.1 Sphingobacteriales bacterium | reverse complement strand
CCGTTGGCGTTTGGGAAGATGGAAGGGTAGGAACGGTGAGAGGCATCAAGAAGGGTAAGGAAGATTATGGAGGAACTGTTTATGGCGAAAAAGCAATACTTCAGCTGGGTACTTATACGGGCTACGAATTGTTGCTCAAAGAGATCTGTAAGTTCTGGCAAACTGGTGTTGCACCCGTAACCCCCAAAGAAACACTGGAGATCTATGCATTCATGGAGGCAGCAGATGCCAGTAAAAGACACCAGGGCATTTCAGTCGGCCTTGCTGATGTGATGAAGAATGCACAAAAATAGATAGAACGGAAGCTAAAAGATTAAAAGCAAGTAAGCGACTGTTTCTTTATTTTTAGTAAAAGGCTCCCCGGATGAAATGGCAATTATGTTGCTTTTTTATTTTTTTGATTGCATTCGGATGTATCAGCAAAGGCTCTAATCCGGATCCGGCAGCAACAACTTCTTTTATTACCGTCCCACTGGAGCTGGATCCAGGATACTCAAGCAATAGAATTACGGGTGATCCCGTGAAGCCCATTGTCAACGGATCAGGCGACACCATAAGAACCGGTGTGCCAATGGCCATTGAAGGAAGATCGATCGGTCAGATACAGCCCCTGGTATTGAAAGCCGGAAGGGGAAGCTCTGAGCCGCTGGTCACCAATGTGCACCTGCTCAGTGGAAATATTATAGAAAAATCCCTTGACCCTGCGCTGTTAACCAGCAAAAACTACAATCCAGCAACTACAGTAAGTATCGATATTCATCCCCGAAAAATCGATTTTAAACAGCCATCACCAGTAAAGGCGCTGCCGCTTCGGTTTAAAGACAATGCCCGTTATAATATACAGTACCTGGATGTTGAGCAGGGATTGGGTTCTTCATATGTCTATGCTGTTTTGCAAGACAGACGGGGCCGGCTCTGGTTTGGTACTGATGGCGCCGGGGTGAACCTTTACGATGGACAGTACTTGATCCCGTATACCGAAAAACAAGGGCTTACTAACAATGTTGTAAGCGTAATTTTCGAAGACAGCAAAGGGAATATATGGTTAGGCACGCTGCATGGGATAACCATTTATGATGGAAAAAGTTTTTACCAGGTCACAAGGGAAATGGGCCTTGTGAATGACGAGGTACTGGACATCATGGAAGATAAGCAAGGCAGCATTTGGATCACAACGGTGGAAGGAGTTTACAGCTTAAATGACAATTCACTCAGATTATTTACTGTAAAGGATGGGTTGGCTTCAGATAATGTAAGGAAGATCATGGAAGAT
>JAHEFC010000206.1:4492-5728 GCA_024640385.1 Sphingobacteriales bacterium | reverse complement strand
CGGGCATCAATTTACCAGCTATGATGAAGCCCATGGACTGATCAGTGATGATGTTTTTTGCGTCACCCAGGCAAGTAATGGGGTCATATGGTTCGGGTCATCAAAAGGGCTATGCTCTTTTGATGGGAAGAAATTCAGGCATTTTAATAAAGCGAATGGCCTGGTTTCTGATTATGTATGGTCGTTATTGGAAGATGACAATGCAAATTTATGGATCAGCACCTATGGAGGGATAAGCAGGTTCGATGGCAAAACATTCACTAATTATACTAAGGAAGAAGGATTGTCAAATAACGGTGTTCGCCAGCTTTCGAAAGACAATAACGGCAATATCTGGTGTGGTACAGATGGGGGCGGGGTGAACAAACTGAGAACCGGGAGTTTTGTGCATATGGCAAACCAATCGCTGGCGCGGAGGCGGATCAGATCTGTTTTACAAGACCGCAAAAAAGTCTTCTGGTTCGGTTCAGATGGCAATGGTGTCAGCTCGCTGGCCGACAGTACAGTCACCAACTATACTCCCGATGATGGACTGAGTTTTTTAGGAGTGAGAACATTGATTGAAGACAGGAAAGGAAATCTATGGTTTGGTTTTGACGGACATGGACTGAGTAAATATGACGGCAAATATTTTTTCAATTATATGTTCCCTGGGCCATCGGCCCTGAATATCATAAGGGCCATAGCAGAAGATGGACAAGGCAATATCTGGTTTGGAACCTATGGTGGCGGGCTGGTCAAATTCGATGGGCAGCAATTTTTTGTTTTTACAGAAAAAGAAGGACTTTCCTCAAACATGATCATTGCATTGCTAAGTGACCATAAAGGGAATTTGTGGATCGGAAGTGAATCAGGAGGATTGAGCAGATATGATGGAAAAAACATCACACATTTTTCTGAAATAAATGGATTACCCGGCAATAAGATATTTTCACTGGCTGAGGATAGCAACGGCAATATATGGATCGGTACTTCGGGCGGCGGCGTATGTAAATTTGATGGCAGAACAATCAGTTATCTGACAGAAAATGATGGCCTGACGAATAACAACGTGTGGTCGATCAAAGAAGACCACGAAGGTCGATTCTGGTTTGGCACAGACAACGGGCTTAATCTCGCAGTGCCGAGGGGTGACAAATATTTCATTTATAATTATGGAGTGGAAGATGGTTTGAAAAGTGCCGACTTCAATCTTAAAACCGTTTGGGAAGATGATCAGCATCGAATGTGGTGGGG
>JAHEFC010000206.1:0-4482 GCA_024640385.1 Sphingobacteriales bacterium | reverse complement strand
CCGTCTTAACCTGCAGCTCAGTTTTCTGGAAATAAACGGGAATGAACATGATTTCCGGAGTGAAGCCCGGGTGAAGGATCATATTGCTTATACTGAAGTTCCTGCTTTCAGCAGGTATCCACTGGGCTTGAAATTACCCTACGATCAGAATCACCTGGTATTTCATTTTGCAGCTGCGGACTGGCAGTCTCCTCACCAGATCAGGTATTCGTACCGTTTGAAAGGGCTCGATGAAAAATGGAGCCTTCCTTCTGCCAATGCAATGGCTGAATACAGAAATCTGGGATATGGAGACTATGTTTTTGAGGTTAGGGCAACCTGCAGAACGGGCAAATGGACAGAACCCAAAACGTATTCTTTCAAGATACTTCCGGCCTGGTGGCAGACCTGGTGGTTCCGCGGCCTGGAGATGTTATTACTGGTTGGATTTGTGTTGCTTATTTCGCGTTACATCTATATGAATAAGCTCAGGAGGCAGCGTGAAATCCTGGAGAGGCAGCTGGCAGTTCAATATGAACGGCAGCGGATTTCATCAGAAATGCACGACGATATAGGTGCAGGACTTTCGGGTGTGAGGTTGATGGCTGAAATGGCCAGTAACAAGATCAGGGATGAAAAAGAAAGAAATGAAGTGATCAGCATCTACCAGTCATTGGGTTCCATATCTGCACGTATGAAGGAAGTGATCTGGAGCCTGAATGTGGAGAACGATGACCTTACCAGCCTGATCAGTTTTATTCAAAAACAAGCCAGGCAACTGTTAGAGGCCTACCCTTGCGAACTCAATATATCCTTACCTGAAAGAATACCCGATATTGAAATAGACGGTGAGAACCGCAGGAATATCTACCTGCTGGTAAAAGAGAGTTTACATAATATTATCAAGCATTCGGGTGCAGACAAGGTAGACATATCAATAACCTGCAATGGTGAGTTAGTGATCATCATTCGTGACAATGGGAAGGGTTTCAAATATCCTTCAAACGTCCAGACCGGGAATGGCATGAAGAATATGAAAAACAGGATCGAAGCGGTCAATGGTGAAATGCTGGTGAATTCTGATCATGGAACCACCATAAAACTAAGCATACCCTTAAAGCAATTTATATGATCAGTATTTCCATAGTGGAGGACAACGAGCAATTCAGGCAGGCACTGGAGACCATTGTGGCTTCCCAGGAAGATATGGTTCTTATCGGTTCTTATCCTGATGCTGAAAAGGCCTATGAAGGCATCACCCGGCATGTACCGGATATTGTGATCACAGATCTGAGTCTTCCTGGCATGCAGGGTTTTGAGTTGATGCATAAATTACGGGCAGCACTGATCAATGCACAGTTTCTTATTTGTACCATCCACGATGACGATGATCACGTATTTGAGGCACTTAAAAACGGGGCTTGCGGTTATATCATCAAAGAACCGGTCACTGTTGAAGATATTGTGAATGCGATCAGGGAATTGAATGCAGGCGGAGCGCCGATGAGTCCTTATATAGCCCGGAAAGTAATGGCTTCATTCCGTAAGCCCGTAATTGAAAACGAAACTTCACTGTTGAGTTTGAGGGAAAAAGAAGTGCTTGAACTGCTGGCCAAAGGTTACCAGTACAAGGAGATCGCATCAAAGCTTGAAGTCAGTACTGAAACCATCAAGAAACACCTGAAGAATATTTATCATAAGCTACAGGTCCAGAATAAAATTGAAGCGGTAAACAAATATCACGGTAACCGCTAGCTGCTATTCCCCAAAAGGGGAATTGACTTCTGTTTCATAACTCCCCATCTTTACATCACTTGCTGAAGTTAGGCCAGTAGCGTATTCCCAAATCTTCTTCCTCTTAAAACCACCAGGCAGTATTACTGCCAGGCTGATCTATTGCCGCGCCATCTATAATTTCCTTGAATTCAATCATTTGTATTATATGAAATCTATTGCTACTCTTTTGATTTCGGTATTGATCTGCGGATCAGTGTTCAGCCAGAGTACTTATTATGTGAATGATAATAGTACATCAGGTGATGTATTAACCAGTGCTGTGGGATCTGATGCCAATTCAGGATCGGCAGCAGCCCCATTTGCCAGCCTCCTGAAAGCCCTCAATACGGCGCAGAATGGAGATATTATCTATGTTGATGCCGGAACCTATGCGGCAGGGATCACTATCGGTAAAAGTGTTTCCGTCCTGGGAACCAATTTCAACATTAATCCCAATTCGGCGGACCCTTACCTGGTAAATCCGGGCAGGAATGCAGAGTCTGTATTGACCGGATCATTCGGTATAGGTGCAGATAATGTAGTGATCAAAGGGTTCAGATTTTCATCTTCAGGGCTCGCTATAGGGTCCAATACCACGGACTGGAAGAGTACAACTATCGAAAACAACCTGATCGATGTGAATAACAATCCTGTAATGATATTCAGAGGTGCTTCCCAGAATCCTATCAAATCATCGGGCCATTCGATCATCAATAACAGGCTTGTAAGAGCCAGCGGAGGAACTGGCGTGATGCTTGTTTTGTCGAGGTGTACGGACATCATAGTCAGGGGCAACAGTTTTATTCAAACTGGTACTGACATCAGAAGATTTAATGCCATTGTGGTTGAGAATACAGGATTTGAAAATTCTTTGATCGAGAGCAACTATTTCAGGGATGTAGCCAGGGCCATGCAGATATACAGTGGTAAAAATCTGACGATCAGGCAGAACAAAATTGAAACAGTAGCCAGGGGTATCCAGCTGTTTTATGGATGGCTGCCAATGCAAAACGTGGATATTGATGGCAATTTTATCAAAGACGATAGGGCAACTCAGCCAATATTATTGAGGCGGGATGGCACAAATACAGGTTTGGAAGATATCTATATCCGGAACAATGTCATTGAACAGAATGTGGAAGGGTATACTGGCGGTGGCGCCATGATCCAGCTTGAACTGAGTACAACCGGTATAAATGGGACCATCAATGTAACTGGTAATAAACTGACAATATCCGGGGATTATACTGCAGCATCGGCCGCGTCAAATCAGGGTATTTGGATAAGCGGCAACCACCATCTTACCAATATCAGGAATAATGAGATCAATTTCACCGCTGTCAATTGGAGGGCCCCTGAATTCAGTCCGAATCCGTATCCCCCTGTGCCTACGGGTATCTATTTCGTTACCGATGGCGGACAAGGAGGAGTGTTTCCTTCAGCAGGACCAATTCCTTCAACATCAGAATTCAATATTGAGAATAATATTATCAATGGATTCAATAACTCCATTGCCTTCTATGATCCGCTCAACGATACTGAAGGTGGTTTAACTGCATTCAAAGGATATGGCCAACTGACTGCCGGTGCACAGGTTTTCATTCAACATAATAGTTTTCTTAACGATGAGATCGCCGTGAATAATGGCGAGGAAAGTTATGATGTCAGTGCCCAGTGCAATTGGTGGGGTGTTTATAAGGTGCAGGACATGCTTGGCCGTTTTTCAATGGGTACGGTAAGTCCTTTGCCCTGGCTAACCGACGGTACCGATACCGATCCTTCCACCGTAGGCTTTCAGCCTGCTGATGGTATTTGTACAGGCGCACCTCCCATGGTTGTTTTGGATGGATCAGCCAATGTAAAATGCAATGGCGCAGCTGATGGTTCAGCACAGATCACCGCAACAGGTGGATTTGGACCCCTGCAATTCAAATGGACCAAAGAAGGCGATGCCGAATTCAGTTCAACAGAAGAAGATCCCTCGAATTTCGGTCCGGGTACTTATCACCTGGCAGTAACTGATGCTTATGGCGGTACATTATATCTTGATGGCAATGGTGATCTGCATACCATAGATGTGACCATTACTGAACCTGCTGCGATCTCTGCGACTTTACACGCCACTAATATATCCTGTTTCGGAAGCAACAATGGCACAGCAAATATAGAGGCTACTGGAGGTACCGGAACCCTCACCTATTTATGGAGTAACGGAGAAACTGCTGATAATGTAAGTGGATTGCAGCCGGGAAATATCTCTGTAGATGTGAAAGATGAAAATGGATGCGTAGTTACCAAATCGACAGCCATTACCCAGCCCGATGCTCCGCTTTCTGTTGTATTGACCGGGACTTCGGCATCCTGCAATGGAAGCGTAACTGCTTCTGCAGCTGGTGGTACAGCGCCATACAGCTATCTATGGAGCAATGGAGCAACAACTGCCTCGCTCAGTAATATACCTGCAGGCAGTTATAATATCACGGTGACAGATGCAAATGGTTGCACATCTTCAGGATCGATCACCATTACAGGCAATGCAACGCTGAATCCTTCGGTGCAGATCACCGATCTGACCTGCGCGGGTTCAAATAATGGAGTGATCACGGTAACCAATGCAAATGGCATATCGCCCTTCGAATACAATATCAATGGCGGTACATTTCAATCTTCTAACATATTCAGCAGTCTTGCTGCGGGAACCTATATTGTTGGTGTAAGGGATGCCGG
>JAHEFC010000205.1 GCA_024640385.1 Sphingobacteriales bacterium | reverse complement strand
CATAGATAAGAAGTGAAAAGACCTGCTTTCTTTTTTTAATTTTTACTTTTAATTCTTCTTATACTGTGCAGGCTATGGGTTCTCACACCCGTGTCGCTGTTAACAATACCTTCCTGATCGAAACGGTCAATCCTCACTTTCCCGTAAGCATGGATGATGGTATCTCGATCAAATAAAAGGCCTACGTGCACCACTTTACCGGCCAGTACAAAGAAAGCGAAGTCGCCACACTGAATGTCTTCCGTTCCTATTTCATCTCCGATCGTTTCCTGGTGCGAAGCATCACGGGGCAGTTCCTTATTGAAAAATCGCATGACCATTTGTACAAAGCCCGAGCAATCAACGCCAAAAACCGTTCTCCCTCCCCACAGGTAAGGGGTATTCAGGTACATCTTCGAGATCTTCCTGATATTTTCCTCATTCCATTCATAAAAGGGATGGAGGAAATCATCGTCAACGTAGAAATGCCCTTCAAATGCTTTCGGGAACAATGCCCCCATGGGTACCTGCATTGGCACACCGGCCGCAGTATAAACAGTATTGCTCCATTCAGCAGCTACCGCATGAAGGGATTCATGCTCTGGTTCATCTTTTGAAGCCATCAACTGGTTTTCAGTACAATACCCCTGATAACCATCATGGATACACGTAACTTTTACAAAACCATTTTCAGCAGGTCCAACTGCGATACATGCCTCTCCGAAAACCAGCTGACTGACCATTTCTGAATCATGCGCAGGCCTGGCCCTCAGGGGCGATACGGGAACTATACAATACGATACAGGCATAAGCGAATGTATGCCAAAACTATTTTGTTAAACATGGACCCGGATTATGGAAATGGCTGACTTTAAGCATCCTTTAATAAATAAAGTCGGAGCTTAGCATAGATGTTGTCCCACTCCCATATGACAGACCAGGAACTGCTGGACCATTACTATGCTGACGGTAATACAAGGTGGCTGGGGGTGCTTTTAAGCAGGTATACCCTGCTTCTGTTTGGTGTTTCAATGAAATATCTTAAGAATGAGGAGGAGGCCAAAGACGCTGTGCAGTTTGTTTTCCTGAAGGCCCTGACAGAGATCCCCAAATACAAAGTGACCTGGTTCAAAAGCTGGATCTACATGATCGCCCGGAACCATTGCCTGATGCTGCTCAGGAATAAAGGAACCGTGAAATCCCTGGAGGAACATCACCACCATGTGAAAGACGAGATCCCGGAGAAAACAGCCCTGGAGGAAAGGGAAATGCTGCTGAATAGGATGGATGAAGCAGTAAATGAACTGAATGACGAACAGAGGACCTGTATAACTATGTTCTACCTGCAGAAACTGAGTTACCAGGAGATCGTGGACCGGACGGGGTATAGCCTGTTACAGGTAAAAAGCTATATCCAGAATGGCAAAAGAAATTTAAAGATTACATTGCAAAAGAGGCCTGAACATGAACGATAAATGGAATGATATCATCAGCAATCCTTCTGATCACATCGATGAACAGATGTTGATGGACTATCTCGAGGGTAAACTGTCTCCGGAGGAAAAACATCGTGTGGAACTTATGATGGCTGAATCCGGTTTCATTGACGACGCTGTAGATGGCTTGTCGGGCATGAAAGACAAGCAGAAGATCGCTACCATACTACACGAACTTAACGGTCAGCTCCACAGCAAAACCGCAAAAAACAGGAAAAAATACAATTTGCTAATCCCGGATCAGCAGACCCTGACCATTGCTACTTTAGTAACTATCCTGTTACTGGTAGTGATCGGGTTTGTGATATATAAGATGATGCAATCTTAGGCGAAAGGCGAAAGGTGAGAGAAAATGAATCTCTCGCCTCTCGCCTTTCGCCTCTCGCCTATTTTATTGGTACTGTATATAAACCGGCATCGGCTTCAGCTTCATCAGCTGTTCCGGTGTCATCATGACATTGGGTGGCCTTTTCAGATCATTCTTGTAGAACAATTTGAAACCGGTGAACTGAACCGGCTGGCTGTATATGAAACTCTTATACGTATTGATCTTTTTAGCAGGCTCTCCCCACCCGTCCATATGCATTACGATCTGCACTTCAGGTGTTTTCTTGATCTCCTTGTAATTGGTTACCATGGGTCCTGTAAACCGGTGTACCACTAATATTTTGGGAGGAAGGTTATTCTCCTTTACGATCCTCGCCAAATAATCGATCACATAATTGACATCGGCTGCATCATAGGTGCCTATTGCTTTACCCGGAGCCTGTCCTCCTTTCATACTGAATTCAGGATCCATTCCAATATGTACGTTGGGCATTTTCAAATACTTCTCAAACTCAGGCAACTCCTGCTGGATAGTACTTAGACCCACCTGGATGTCCAGAAACACGATCGCATTGATCTCACTGGCCCATTGCAGAACCGTGTCTATCTGTTTGAACGGCATACGAAGCCTGTATTTTCCGGCCGCACCAGGACTTCCCTGGGCCGTCACAGCGATATAATGTAATGCAGGCTGAACCGGTGTGTTGGGATCGGCTGCTTCCCATTTGGCCACTTCCTGTTTGAGCTTGGCAAACATCTGCGGCTTGGGCAATTCACCAAGAATGCCCATACGCGTTGAGTACAGGTTGCCATAATAAGCTATCACCCTTTTAAATGGGAGAATTGCCCCTTCTCTGGGTACAACACGGTCTGCAGGCCATTTACCTGAAGAATCACCGTTTAACATATAGGTGATCTTTTCCCAGTACTCAGCACTGTCAAACAAAGTTGCCTGGGGAGGTTGTACTGCAGGCGCCTCCACCTTTGTTGTGTCAACCGGCACAGCTGCCTTGGTTTCAACAACATTTTCAGAATGGGCTGGTCCGCAGGAACGCAGCAGAAACAATGATCCGGCAAGTATTAATATGCCAAAGGAACGGGGAGATTTCATTTTGTTATCCATAGGATGATTTAACATCAACTAAAAACGTGCCATCAGGGTGCAATATTATGTAATTCGCTGAAAAACAGCATAAAAAGCAATGAGCAGTGAGTAGCAAGGAATGAGCAGACATTTTTCTTCTCCTGCTCAATGTTTACATCTCACTGCTCACAGCAAATAAACTATGCTTGTTTTTCCTGATCTGTTGCCTTCGGGGCCTCGTCGCCGTCAATTTTATCTACCAGTTTATTCCAGAGACCCTTTGCACCTTCAGCCAGGTCGCCTAGTTTGGCTTTGGCCTCTTCAGTCAACTCGCCCGACTGGGCCTTTTCCCAAAGGGCTTCCGCCTTATCTTCAACCTTGTCCCATACTTTCTCGGCATTGTCGCCAAGCTTTTCTACCACATCTTCTACCTTGTCTTTGGTTTCTTCCCAGGTTTTTCCAGCTAGATCTGCAGCTTTTTCTACCCCTGTTTTAACTTCATTTGGTTTACCGTTAAGATTTTCGTTTGCAGCGTTTTCTGACATATGCTTCAAGTTTAATTGTGACTAATGATTCTTAATATCAATGTAAATTATGGCTTCTGCGAACGATAATTCCGGAAAACACGTTTCAAAAATTAAATTTGCAGCAAATTATCTAAATGAATCCAATCAGGAACCTTCGTCATATTGGTAATATAGAAGGCATTTCATACCTGGCCCTGCTGGGCATTGCTATGCCACTGAAGTATATCGGCGATATGCCTAAAGCCGTAAGAATAGCAGGCAGTATTCATGGGTTTCTTTTTGTTCTTTTTATGATCGCGTTGTTGATCGTATGGCGCAAGAAGAACTGGAGCTATGATAAAGTAGCTTTCGCATTCCTGGCTTCCATCATACCATTCGGCACTTTCTACCTTGATAAAAAATTAAGGAAAGAAGAGCAAGACTTTTGATTTTCAACATTATGCCGCTTTCTTGCCAGGTTTCAAAAATGCCTCAACAGCGGCGGAAAGACTGTTGAAATTGACTGTCCCGGAAAACAGCTCATTGTTAATAAATATGGCCGGAACATCCCTTACCCCCCTTTTGAGGCCTTCCATCAGGTCGTTCCTGACCGTCCAGCCAAACACGGAATCAGTCAGTTTCGGCAGGAAGTTCTTATCCTTTACGCCTGCCTCAATCGCGTAGTCACGCATACTGATACTGCCCAGGTTCCGCCGGTTAAGAAATAACAGGTCATGCATTTCCCAGAACTTCCCGAACTGGGCAGCGAGAATAGATGCTTCCGCTGCTTTGTGTGCTTTTTGGTGGATCTGAGTGAGGGGAAAATGCCTGTAATTGAACCTGATCTTGCCTTCGTAACGGTTAAATAGCTGCTTGATCACTTCGTGCGCTTTGGCACAGGCTTCGCTTTCATAGTCACCAAACATTACGATGGATACCGGGGCCTGGCTGTCACCCACCCAGATGTCCTTTGGCGGGATAATGTCGATCTTAGATTTACTCATGCTTAATATTTTATTTCAGCATAAGCAGCTAACTTATTGGTAATGTGGGAAATGTGATGAATGTAATTAATGTGGTCAATGAATGTGGAAAATGAAATTTGTCACATTTCCCACATTCATCACATTCTCCACATTGGTATAGACGTAGTCTATACCTCTTGAGTTGCTTCGTCGTTTCTGAACACCACTACCCCATCAAATACATCCACGATCACGGGTTGGGTTCTGTCAATATCTCCTGCCAAAATCCTTTTAGACAGGGTATTGACGATCTCTTTCTGGATCAACCGCTTCAACGGCCTTGCACCAAACTGCGGGTCGAAACCATTCTCGGCCAGGTAATCGATCGTGTAATCTGTAAATTCCAGGTTGATGCCGCTTTCAGCCACCAGTTTTGTCAACTGGTTCAGCTGGATAGTGATAATGTTCCGGATCTCCTTTCTCATCAGCGGGCGGAACATGATGATATCATCCACCCTGTTCAGGAATTCTGGCCTGATGGTAGACCTTAACAGTCCCATGACTTCCACCTTGGCTTTCTCAGTTACTTCATCCACATTTCTATCATTCACATCTTCAAAAGCTTCCTGGATCAAATGCGATCCAATATTAGAGGTCATAATGATGATGGTGTTCTTAAAATTGACTACCCTGCCTTTGTTATCGGTCAACCGACCATCATCCAACACCTGTAACAAAACGTTCCATACATCCGGATGGGCTTTTTCGATCTCATCAAGCAATACAACGGAATAGGGCTTCCTCCTGACTGCTTCAGTGAGCTGGCCACCTTCGTCGTATCCCACATATCCCGGAGGTGCACCCACCAGCCTGGATACGGTGTGTTTTTCCTGGTATTCACTCATGTCTATTCTGGTCATCATGCTCTCATCATCAAAAAGGTATTCAGCCAGTGCCTTGGCCAGTTCGGTTTTACCCACGCCGGTAGTCCCCAGAAATATGAATGATCCTATGGGCTTACGTGGATCGTGCAATCCCGCCCTGCTCCTGCGAACAGCATCAGCCACGGCGGTAATCGCTTCTTCCTGGCCCACCACCCTCTGATGAAGGTGCTCTTCCAGGTGCAGCAGTTTCTCCCGCTCACTCTGGATCATCCTGGTTACAGGTATACCGGTAGCCTTGGCCACATTTTCAGCAATATCTTCCGCGTCAACTTCTTCTTTCAACAAGCGCTTCTCACCGCTATCATGGAGCTCTTTGGTCAGTTTTTCGATCAGGGCTTCCTGCTCTTTCACCTTTCCATAGCGGATCTCGGCCACCTTGCCATAGTCTCCCTCACGCTCTGCCCTGTCAGCTTCCATTTTCAGGCCCTCAATATCAGCTTTGGCCTGCTGCACTTTTTCAACCAGCTCTTTCTCTTCTTTCCATTTCGACTTCAGGGTGTCACGCTGTACAGAAAGATTGGCGATCTCAGTATTCAACTCTTTCAATTTGACCTCGTCATCTTCACGCTTGATGGCCTCGCGCTCGATCTCCAACTGCCTGATCTGCCTTTCCAGCTTGTCCAATTCCTCCGGCATGGAGTTCATCTCCAGCCTCAGTTTGGCCGCACTCTCATCGATCAGGTCGATCGCCTTATCCGGCAGGAACCTGTCTGTGATATACCTGTGCGACAATTCCACTGCAGCGATGATCGCTTCATCCTTGATCCGCACATGGTGATGCGTTTCATACCTGTCTTTCAATCCACGAAGTATCGAGATGGCATCTTCCACGGATGGCTCATCGATCACTACTTTCTGGAAGCGGCGCTCCAGGGCTTTGTCTTTCTCAAAGAATTTCTGGTACTCGTTCAATGTTGTAGCGCCAATAGCACGGAGCTCACCACGTGCAAGTGCCGGCTTCAAAATGTTCGCTGCATCCATGGCACCTTCCCCGCCACCTGCGCCTACAAGGGTATGGATCTCATCGATGAACAGGATGATCTCTCCTTCACTCTGGCTGACTTCTTTTACAACACCCTTCAGCCTCTCTTCAAACTCTCCTTTATATTTTGCACCGGCGATCAGCTGACCCATATCCAGTGCATAAATGATCTTGCTTTTCAGGTTCTCCGGCACATCACCATTCACGATCCTCATGGCCAGTCCCTCTGCAATCGCTGTTTTACCTACCCCCGGTTCACCCACCAGTATCGGATTGTTCTTGGACCTCCGTGTAAGTATGTGGAGCGTACGCCTGATCTCTTCATCACGGCCGATCACCGGATCCAGTTTCCCCTGGCGCGCCATTTCGTTGAGATTGCGCGCATATTTGTTCAGAGCATTGAACTGGGTCTCCTGGGTCTGGCTTTTTACAGTCTCACCCTTCCGCAATTCTTTAATGGCAGTTACCAGTCCTTTATCAGTCAAACCGGCATCTTTCAAAAGTTTTGCCGCGGCATCATTACCCTGCACCAGTGCCAACAGCAAGTGTTCAGGAGTTACAAACTCGTCCCCGAAATTCTTTAAAATAGAACCAGCCCTTAATACCAGGCTGTTCACCTCGCGACTGATCGACTGTGCCGGTTCTGAACTGGTTTTGGGCAGTTTGGACATCATCTCATCCAGCTTGCTTTCCAGCAGATTCACTGTCACATTATTCTTCTTCAGAAGATACTCAGTTGGCGAATCCTGCTGATC
>JAHEFC010000525.1 GCA_024640385.1 Sphingobacteriales bacterium | reverse complement strand
TTTAACTGCGCTGGCAGCTGAATCAACTTTAACTTTAGCTGAATCAACGATAGCGCCAGCAGCTGAATCAACTGTAGCTACTGCTGTATCAACAGCCGCTTCAACCTGAGTTGCAGCAGAATCAACTGCAGTTGCTGCAGATTCAGAAGTGTTGCTGTTACAAGCTGCGAAAATGGCAGCTACTGCGAAGATGGCAAGTACTTTTTTCATTTAAATCGGTTTTTTAATTTTTTAGTGGCGCAAAGGTAAACGCTTACAACCGATTTTTCCAAACAAAAATGTTAAAAACACTCACTTTTTCCTGAAAAACAATCTCACCGGAACCCCGCTGAAACTGAAATTTTCCCGGAGCTTGTTTTCCAGGTAGTTACGATACGGTGCCTTGATATCTTCCGGGAAATTGCAGAAAAATGCAAAACTGGGTACCACGGTAGGCAACTGGGTGACATATTTGATCCGGATCGGATTACCTCTGACAACCGGCGGATGGTAGCTTTCGATGGCCTTGAGCATCACTTCATTCAGCCTTGACGTTGGCACTTTGCGCTGCCTGTTCTCAAATACATCCAAAGCGGTTTCCACTGCTTTGAAGATCCTGGTCTTATCCTTGGCTGACACAAAAAGTATGGGCACATCACTGAAGGGAGCGATCCTGTTCTTCAACTCTTTTTCGTACTGTTTGGCGGTATTGGTTTCCTTTTCCATGAGGTCCCATTTATTCACCAGCAACACTATGCCTTTACCTTTCTTTTCAGCCAGGCTGAAAATATTCAGATCCTGTTGGGTGATCCCTTTTTCCGCATCGATCAGCAACATACATACATCAGACTCGTCCAACGCCTTAATGGCCCTGATCACAGAATAGAATTCCAGGTCCTGGTTCACCTTGCTTTTCCGGCGAATTCCAGCTGTATCGATCAATATGAATTCTTTCTGAAACAAATTATAGTGCGTGTGAATGGTATCCCTGGTAGTTCCGGCAATATCACTGACTATTGTTCTCTCCTGCCCTACCAATGCATTCAATAAGGAAGACTTTCCCACATTAGGTTGCCCTACTATCGAGATCTTGGGGAGCTCTGTATTCTCGAATGCATCTTCATTTTCAGGTTTGATATGACTCACCAGTTCATCCAGCAATTCCCCGGTTCCACTGCCGCTCATGGACGAAAGAAAATGGATCTTATCAAATCCCAGCTGGTAGAACTCCTGTGCTTCAAGGAACCTGTTATGATTGTCTACCTTATTCACGGCGAGCAAAACTGGCTTATCCGTTTTTCTGAGAATATGGGCCATGGACTGATCCAGGTCCGTGATCCCTGTAGCGGCATCACACATGAAAATAATGGCATGTGCCTCTTCAACGGCTATCAGCACCTGCTTACGGATCTCACGCTCAAAAACATCCTGACTGTGAGGCACAAATCCCCCTGTGTCGATCACGTTAAAGCTCTTGCCGGCCCACTCTGCAATTCCATACTGCCTGTCGCGCGTAACGCCGGGTGTATCTTCAACAATTGCCTTACGTTGTTCAAGCAACCTGTTGAACAGGGTACTTTTCCCTACGTTCGGTCTCCCAACTATTGCTACTGTAAAACCCATAATGTTTCTCTAATCTAATGATTCTAATTAATAGCCGTATTCCTTGAGATAAAGGTCGTTTTCCCTCCATTTGGGTCTCACTTTCACAAACAACTCAAGAAATACTTTTCTGCCCAGGAAATCTTCCAGCGACTCTCTTGATAACGATCCAAGCTTTTTGATCATGCTTCCTTTTTCGCCCAGGATGATCCCCTTCTGCGATTCCCTGTTCACTATAATATCAGCAGTGATCTTTGTAAGTGTCGTTTTTTCCTGGAACTCGCGTACCATCACCGTGGTCTGATAGGGCAATTCTTCCTGGAACAATTCATAGATCCTTTCCCTGATCAGTTCCCCCGCAAAAAATCGCTGGGGCAGGTCGGTCAGATCTTCAGGATCATAGAAAGGCTCTCCGACAGGTAACTTATCAAGAACAGCTTTCAACAGAACGTCGATATTCTCCTTCTTCAAAGCAGAAATGGCAATGATCTCTTTGCCATAGGGCCTTGACCTGAAAAAACTCTTCATGGCCACGATCTGCTCTTCTTTCACCTTATCGCACTTATTCAACACTACGATCACCGGCACTTTCAGGTGGAGGTCAGTGAATACTTTGTCCAGCTTCTCCTTGTCGTCTTTCACATCAGCCAGCAGGATCGCCACATCAGCATCTTCCAGGCTGCTTTTCACAGCCCTCATCATTTTTTCGTGCAGCTTGTATTCAGGATCTATGATTCCCGGCGTATCCGACAGGATGATCTGGTAATCATCTCCGTTCAGAAATGCCTTGATCCTATGCCTGGTGGTTTGAACCTTTGGGGAAATGATGGCCAGTTTCTCGCCCACAAGGGCATTCAATAATGTACTTTTCCCTGCATTAGGCCTGCCGAAAATATTTACGAAGCCTGATCTGAACATGCATTTACGGGATTTGTATAAATTAAAAATCCCGCTCACGCGGGACGTTTTTTGTTGCGAAGGGGAGGATCGAACTCCCGACCTTCGGGTTATGAGCCCGACGAGCTACCGCTGCTCTACTTCGCGATTTGGGCAGCAAAGATAGGACTTTTTC
>JAHEFC010000204.1:6643-7044 GCA_024640385.1 Sphingobacteriales bacterium | reverse complement strand
TTCAGTTTTACATGGAACGGCACAACAGACCGTGCACAGGTGCTGGAAACGGAACTGGACAAATCCATCCGCTTCCATTGGCTTCATGCACCCAAGAATGAATATTTCGAATTCCGTATAGAAAAAGCAGAGGTCTCGAACCAGACCATTCTGCAGATCCGCGATTTTGCAGAGAAAAAAGAAATAGCCGACCAAAAAAGGCTGTGGGACTTCCAGGTGAACGACCTGCTGCATCGCTTGGGCAATTAAACAGCTTTAGTTTTTCATAATACCAACCATCCTGCACAGTTCCCGTTGTGAGCCTTGTAGCAGCACATCCATGTTCTGCCATTGATCCAGGCTGAAGCTCGCTGATAATTTCACAAACGGATGTGAATCAATAATGGCTGCAAAATCATTTT
>JAHEFC010000204.1:0-6633 GCA_024640385.1 Sphingobacteriales bacterium | reverse complement strand
AGAGTTGCCTGAATTCTTCCGAACCCGTATGATGCTGCCATTCATTTTCACTTACCGCCATGGCGTATTGACCTGAAGCCAGCCGGTCAAACTGCCTGAGCAGGCCTGGCTTATACAACGCCTGGTATCTCCCCTTCAGATGAAGGTTGACACTGAAAAAATTTCCCCACCAGAAAAATGTGCGGATCGCCAGCACATGGTCCGCAGTGAAATACCTGGGATAATCAAGCATAACATAGGGCAATCCCTGGTAAGATTCGCCCTTGGATATTTTGGGAGATATCGTGGCTGCTTCGGCCGGAAGAACCAGATCTTTCCGCATCTGACCAGCCAGTCCCCCAAACAGGTTGTACACCTTTGCAATGATGGCGTTCTTTGTTAAAATAATGCCGGGATCCATTACTAACCTGAGTTCCTCTTCCGAAAGTGCTAATTTTGCCACGTCCATTTTATAAAGTTACCCCAATCTCTGTGTTTAAGAAACTGGATAAACTGATATTGCGATCTTTCATTGGCCCTTTTGTGGCCACTTTCTTCATTACCATGTTTGTTCTGGTGATGCAGTTTTTCTGGAAATATATAGACGACCTGGTGGGGAAAGGACTTGAGGCTACTTCAATACTTCGGTTAACCGGGTACGTTACCGTTTCAACCATAACACTTGCCCTTCCCCTTGCCGTTCTGATCTCGTCCATAATGACCTTCGGGAATCTCGGAGAAACCTATGAGCTGGTAGCCATAAAATCTGCAGGCATTCCCCTGCTGAGATTCATGCAGCCCCTGATCTTCACCACACTTTTATTGTGCGGAATATCCTTCGCCCTGGCCAATTACGTAATACCGGTGGCCAATCTGAAATTCGTTACCATGCTTTGGGATATCAGGGTGGCCAAACCTGCATTTGATATCAAGGAGGGTATCTTTTATGATAAACTGCCCAACTATGCCATCAAAGTGGGCAGAAAAGATAAAGACGGTAACGGGATCTATGATGTGATCATTTATCAGAACGACTATCGCCTGCAAGACAATATCATCATAGCTGAAAAAGGCCGCATGAGCATCAGTGATGATAAGAAATTCATGGAGTTCCATCTGCAGAACGGATGGAGATATGAAGAAAGAGGGGGCTACAACACAAAAGAAACCGACTATATACGTATCCGCTTTAAAGAATATAAAAAAGCATTTGACCTGAGCAGCTTTGGCATGGGCAAAACGCCGGACTCTGCATTCAAAGACCAGGGCATGATGCTAAACACCACCCAGCTGAGCAGATATTCAGATTCTATTTCAAAGAGTATCAGTAAGGGCATGCCGGAAAGATTCCGCAGAGAAGTGACGGGATACCTTTCAAGCGGCAAGTTGCTGGACAGTGGCTGGACAGATGCCAGGGTGAATATGCCCGACAGTATCAGGAGTTACTATCAGCAACTCCCTGACTCTGCAGTAACCACAACTTATTCCAGATTCGTTGACAAGACCAACCTGATGAAATCTTCCATCGACCTGATCAATGAAGAGTACAATTCCAAATTGACGCAGAACAGGAAATACCTGGTTGAATGGCATAAGAAATTCGCATTGGCCTTCGCCTGCATGGTATTGTTCATGATCGGTGCACCGCTCGGCTCCATTATTCGAAAAGGCGGCCTTGGGATGCCCTTAGTAGTGGCCGTAATATTTTTCCTGATCTTCCACCTGCTGAATATGTTTGGCCAGAAATGGGGCGAGAATGGTACCATGAGTCCTATGACGGGAATGTGGTTCTCAACTATGATCCTTATACCTATTGGCCTTTTCCTTACCTATAAGGCCATGCACGATTCCCAGCTGTTCAACCAGGAATTCTATTACCGCACGTTCCGCAGGATCAAAAAATTAGTCAACAGGCATGATGCATAATCGTTACATTTAGGTGGGTCAAATCCACGGTTATGAAAAGAAGAAAATTCATCCAAGACGTTACTAAAACAGGTATTCTGGTTTCAGCTGCAGGAGCAGTTCCCCTCGCATCATTTGCAAACCAGAAATCACCATTCGACCAGGCACCACTTCCATACGGCTATGATGCGCTGGAACCGATGATCGATGCCAGGACCATGGAGATACATTACACTAAACATGCTGCTGCATATTCCACGAATCTGAAAGATGCTGCAAAAGCAGAAGGCGTACCCGAAAATGCACCGGTTGAAAAACTGCTTGCAGGTATTTCAAGGTACTCTGCAAAAATGCGGAACAATGGCGGAGGCCATTATAACCACGAAATGTTCTGGCAATGCATGAAACCCAATGGCGGAGGCAATCCTTCAGGTAAACTAATGGAAGCCATCACCAGGGATTTCGGGTCATATGATGCCATGAAGACCCAGTTCACTGATGCCGGAAAAAACAGGTTTGGCAGCGGCTGGGCATGGCTTTATGTTGACAACGGAAAGAAGCTGAAAATTGGATCAACACCCAACCAGGACAACCCATTGATGGATGTATCCGAGATCAGGGGAATTCCAGTTCTGGGACTTGATGTTTGGGAACATGCCTACTATCTTAAATACCAGAACAAGAGGGCAGATTATATTGAGAACTGGTGGAAGCTGGTGAACTGGGACTATGTTCAGCAAAGATTCCAGTCTGCCGTATGATCAACATTAAGATCAAACTATTCCTGCTTGGAGCCACCCTTTTCTTCTTCCTGGTATTGAGATTCCAGGGAGCAGACCTGGTCCGTTCCTACTCTCCCGGAGGGATTGTTTCACTGGAGATCGCACCTTCAGCAAAGGCTACATCAGAAGTGTTGAACGGATTTACGGCGGATGGATTGGTCACCACCGCAAGGCAGAATATTTTCATTGATTTCTTCTTCATCCTTTTCTATTCCATGTTGTTTTACACGCTGGCAGGCAGCATATCTGTGAGGATGACCGGCAGAGCAGCAACAGCCGGTGTTTTACTGGCATTTTTGTCATTGATCGCCGGACTGTTCGATGTGATTGAAAATATATTCATGCTTCTTGCCACCTACGGTTGGTATAATGACCTGACAGCGGTTCTTACAGCCTTTTTCGCCTCGGCAAAGTTTTTACTTCTTTTTATAGCACTCCTGTATATTATTCCATGCGGATTGATCGTTATAATGAGGAAGAAAATCACCCCTGTTACGAGGTAGGCTATTAGGTGTTCATGTTCAATAAATTGTGAAAAAAATTTAGACCTATTTAACAAATTTAGAAGCAGCGTTCCCCATATATTTGTAAACGATTGCACGCTATATCAGCCTTTGCTGGTCCGACTACCACTTGTGTAGAAGGTTCTGGCAAAGGCTGAGCCAATTATAGCCCATCCCGAAAGGGATGGGCTATAAAATGTGAGAATGTGATGAATGTGGAGAATGTGGTGAATGACATTAATCAGCTAATCCGTCAATTCGCCAATCCGTTAATTGCCCTATCTTAGGCCCTCAAAATTTTAATGATGAAAGCCTGGAAAGATTATCTCGACAAGAATAGAGACCGATTTTTGGAAGAACTGCTTGAACTGCTCAGGATACCTTCTGTAAGTGCCCGCACCGAACATAAGAACGATATGGTAAAATGTGCAGAGGCAGTTAAACAAAGACTTCTGGATGCCGGTGCTGATATGGCGGAGATCATCCCCACAGATGGACATCCGATAGTATACGGCGAAAAGATCATAGACTCTTCCAAACCAACGGTATTGGTATACGGACATTATGATGTGCAGCCTGCAGACCCGCTTGAGCTTTGGAACAGCGGTCCTTTTGATCCGGTCATAAAAGACGGGAAGATCTATGCCCGCGGTTCCTGTGATGATAAAGGGCAGTTCTATATGCACGTGAAGGCCCTGGAAATGATGGTGAAAACAAAAACTTTATCCACCAATATCAAATTCTGTATCGAAGGTGAGGAAGAAGTGGGTTCCCCCAACCTGGGCAAATTTGTTGCCTCCAATAAGGAGCAACTAAAAGCCGATGTTATCCTGATCAGTGATACCTCAATGATCAGTATGGAAAATCCTTCCATAGATGTTGGTGTACGCGGTCTCAGCTATATTGAAGTGGAAGTAACAGGTGCCAACCGCGACCTGCACAGCGGTGTATATGGAGGAGCAGTTGCCAACCCGATCACGATCCTGGCCAGGATGATCGCTTCCTGCCACGACGAGAATAATCATATCACCATTCCGGGATTTTATGACGATGTGGTGGAAGCCACTCCGGAAGAAAGAAAAAAACTGGGTGCCGCTCCTTTTAACGAAGCTGAATACAAAAAAGACCTGGGTGTAAATGCGCTCTGGGGTGAAAAAGGATATACAACGAATGAAAGAACCGGCATTCGCCCAACACTCGAATTGAACGGCATCTGGGGCGGTTATACCGGTGAAGGGTCAAAAACCGTTTTGCCTTCAAAGGCTACGGCAAAAGTATCTGCAAGGCTGGTGCCGAATCAATCATCTACCAAGATCACTGAGATCTTACTTAATTATTTTACAAAGATCGCACCTGAAGGAGTGACCGTGAAAGTAATGGAGCATCATGGGGGCGAACCTTATATGACACCCATAGATTCATCGGCTTACAAGGCTGCTGCCGCTGCTGTCAAAGACACATTCGGAAAGGAACCGATCCCTGTCAGGGGCGGTGGTTCCATTCCTATTTGTTCATTGTTTGAAAAAGAACTTGGCATCAAGATCGTGTTCATGGGATTTGGACTTGACAGCGACAACCTGCATTCCCCCAATGAGAAATATGATCTCTTCAATTTCTATAAAGGGATTGAGACCATACCATATTTCCATCAGCATTTCGCCCAAATGGCTTAGCCGTTGGGGATTGGCGGATTGGCGCATTAAAAATTCCGAATTCCGGATTGCGGATTCCGAATTAGAATTTTGAAACTCTATTCAGAATACGCTAATCCGCAATTCGGAATCCGGAATCCGGAATTCTCCAATCCGACAATCCGCCAATTCGCCAATCCGTCAATCTCTCCCCCCCGGCGGGCAATTCTTCCGCATGTATTCTGAGAACAGGGTGGACAGGTGCTGCCTGGTTCCGGCGCCTTCATAGATCCCGTGGGAACGATTGGGATAAGGCATGAACTGGAATTGCTTGTTGTACCTGATCAACTCATTCACCAGCATTTCGGCATTCTGATAGTGAACGTTATCATCACCCGTACCATGGATATACAGCAGGTTACCTTTCAGATTTTGCGCATAAGTCAATGGCGAACCCTTCTTATACACATCCAGTGACTCAAAAGGATCGCCCATATATCTTTCCTGGTAAACATTATCGTAGGTAAGCTGATTGGCCACTGCAGCAATTGAGATGCCTGTTTTATAGATCTCAGGGTATTGGAACATCAGGTTGAGGGTTGCGGTACCTCCACCACTCCAGCCCCATACAGCCACCCTGCTGCTATCGGCATAGGGAAGTTTCAGGATCTCTTTTGCCCCCATCGCCTGGTCATGGATATTCAGGATGCCGATCTGCTGGTATATCGATTTTCTCCAACTGCGTCCTTTAGGTGCCGGCGTGCCCCGGTTGTCCAGGCTCACATACAAATACCCATCTTTAAAAAAATCTGCGTTCCGCAATTCGGCGCCGGTAACACCATACCGGTTCTGCACCGTTTGCCTCCAGGGTTCTGTATATACATAAAATACAACCGGGTATTTTTTTGCCGGATCAAAATTCGCCGGCTTCTGCATCCAGGCATCCATCTCAATACCCTCTGCTGTTTTTACCTTGAAAAAACTTATGCCCGACTTGCTGCTGTCTGCCTTACTAACAGCATTGGCTACACGATTTTCACCGTTAATACCCCTGTGATCGGGCAGTGTGATCAGCTCTGCTGTTGTGGGTGTGTAGTAATTCGAAAACTGGTGAAAAGCATATATGGCTCCCGGGGAGATCTCATATTTATGTGTTCCTTTCTGAAATGCCGGCGTCAGCAATTCCGGAACACCTGCTCCTGAGAGGCTGACCCGGTAGAGATAACTTGATGTTGCATCATCCGGAGAAGCCATGAAATAAACGAACCCATTCGCTTCGTCTACATTTACAATATCAGTTACGTCATAGTTACCCCGGGTGATCAGTTTTTCTTTTCCCTCCCGGTCTATAACATACAAATGCCGCCATCCGTCTTTTTTTTCCGAGTATATTTTTTTGGCGGAACCTGTGCCTGCATTGCACAGGTACAAATTAGACACTTGTTGTTTCCTGTCGAGTTGTTGAACAATGACTTCGCCGCTCGCGGCCCATTCAAGCCTTACCAGGTAGTTTTTGCCCGGATCACCGGGTATGCCCATCCACTTCGTGACAGCGTTATTTACATTGACCACACCTACTTTAACCCGGGAGATCGGCTGACCCACTTTTGGATACTCTACCGGTATTATCCTGGAATAAACAGAGTCCGTGTTGTTGATCATATAAAAATCCCTGGTACCATTGGCATCCACCTGCCAGTATGCAATATTCTTACTGTCCGTCGACCACCTGAAACCATCGCGCAGGAAAAACTCTTCTTCATATACCCAGTCAAAAGTACCGTTGATGAGTTTGCCTTTCCCATCCTTAGTGAGCTGTTTCACAACAAGGGT
>JAHEFC010000524.1 GCA_024640385.1 Sphingobacteriales bacterium | reverse complement strand
AGGGATTTTGAAAAAACCATGAAGCAGGCCTTTGATTATTTCGACGTCACAAAGCAATTACCCGTAGTGAGCGTAAATACCAAGGGTGAGTACGTTCTATACTGATTCTTTCATCAATACCTGAACTGTTTCCGAAGTCTGTTGCAGAAGCCTGATCTGCCTGCCTTCAGTCATGCGCTCCAGCAATCCTTTCTGGAAATGCCTGATGGTGAGCAGTATGAAACCTTTTTCGATCTCCACGTCGAATATGTCACCCGCCGCATGGGCAAGTTTTTCGATCTTCTCAGCGCGGTGATCGAGGCAGACCTGGATGGAAACAGCGCCGGTCTGGATCAGGTTTGGCCTGATATGCAGATTAGCGAATAGCGTATACAATCCGCTCATCGGCTTTTCGCCCACAAATGAGAAGTCTTTGGTATGAAGCTGAACAAAAACCTGGTCTTTCTTGATCACCAGAATGGGAGGAAGGTTTTTCAGCGACTGGTTGTGAATGATGGTACCCGGCAGGTCAGGGTCGAGAAAACATTTTACCAATAATGGGATGTCTTTGTTCTGCAAGGGTTTGATCGTTTTCGGGTGGATCACCTGTGCGCCATAGTAGGCCATTTCAATCACTTCATCATAATTCAGTTCACTGATGATCTCAGCCGAAGGAAATGCTCTTGGGTCGGCGTTCATCACCCCTTTCACATCTTTCCATATGGTAAGACTTTCGGCATTGATGATATTGGCGAAGATGGCAGCGGTATAGTCACTGCCTTCCCTGCCCAGCGTTGTGCTTTCATTTTCGTCGGTGGCGCCAATAAAACCCTGGGTGATCACCATGCCGGTTTTATTGACCAGGGGGAGCAGATTTTGCTGTACCTGCGCGGTGGTGATCTCCATGTCTATATCAGCATCCCTGAAATTATCATCTGTTCTGAAACAATCCCTTACATCTATCCATTCGTTGGCAATCCCCACTTCGTTCAGGAATGAACTGATGATGGTGGTGGAGAGCAGTTCGCCTATGCAAACGATCTGGTCGTAATAGTAATCATATTCCCTCACCGGTTTATCGTGCAGCAGCCATTCCACTTCGGTATAGAAATCATTCAGCTTTTTTTCGGTGGCCAGGGCATTCTTCACGATGAGATATTTGACCATATCATCATGCACCACTTTCACCTGCCTGAATAGTTCGAGGGCTTCTTCTTTTTTACCGGCATAAAAAGCTTCGGCAACTTTTTCCAGGGCATTGGTGGTTTTGCCCATGGCTGATATGATGACCAGCAGTTTTTCATCGCCGTATCCTGATAAGATCTCCGCAACATTCCTGATCCTGTCTATGCTGTTTACGCTGGCACCGCCGAACTTAAAAACCTTCATTCAATTTATTTTGGTGGGCAAATTTACGGATTGGCGGATTAGCGGATTACCGGATTGTCGGTTTATAGCTGTTTGAGTCTAAATAATCCGCCAATCCGTAAATCCGCCAATCCGTAAATCTTATATTTGCCCTTCACCGAATCGATCCATATGGTAAACAGGAAGGTTCAGACACTTGATGAGTTCACGATCCAGCAGATGAGGGATTTCCCCCATGCCACCGGCGAACTGGCCAGTCTATTAAGAGACATTGGCCTGGCGTCCAAACGGGTGAATGTTGAAGTGAATAAAGCCGGGCTGGTGGACATCCTGGGAGATGCGGGAACGGTGAATGTGCAGGGCGAAGATGTCAAGAAACTGGATATTTATGCCAACAACCAGCTGATGGGTGTGTTGAAACATGGGATCAGTTGCGCCGGCATCGGCAGCGAAGAACTGGATGATTTCATTGCGTTTGACGATCCCGTGAGCAACAATTCAAAATATGTTTGTCTTTTCGACCCCCTGGACGGCAGCGGTAATATAGACGTGAATGTTTCCATAGGTACCATATTCAGTATTTTCAGAAGGGTGACCCCCCTGGGTACGCCGGTGACCAAGGAAGATTTTCTGCAGCCGGGGATCAACCAGGTAGCGGCAGGATATGTTGTCTACGGGTCTTCCACCATGCTGGTCTATGGAACCAGGAGGGGTGTGAATGGATTCACCCTGGATCAGGCCATCGGGGAATTCACCCTCAGCAATCCCAATATCACATGCCCCGACCATGGCAGGATATATTCTGTCAACCATGGTTTCTTTTACCAGTATGATGAACGCGTACAGCAGTATATCACTGCCTGCCAGAAAAAAGATGCTACTAACGGTGGGCCATACACGCAGAGATATATCGGCAGTATGGTGGCAGACCTTCACCGCAACCTGATCAAGGGAGGCATCTTTATGTATCCCGGTACAAAGGATAAGCCGAACGGGAAGCTGAGGTTGCTGTATGAATGCAATCCTTTTGCCTTCATCATTGAAGTAGCGGGAGGTAAGGCTACAAACGGGGTGGAACGAATACTCGATATTCAACCCACCCATCTCCACCAGCGTAGTCCTTTATTTGCAGGCAGCAGGGGCATGATGGAAGAACTTGAAACCTTTCTTAATAAATGAATGTGAACAGACCGATCATTGAAGTGAAGAACCTGGTGAAGCGTTACGGAGAACATGAGGCCGTTAAAGGCATCAGTTTCGAGGTGCTTGAAGGTGAGATATTCGGACTGCTTGGACCAAACGGGGCGGGCA
>JAHEFC010000523.1 GCA_024640385.1 Sphingobacteriales bacterium | reverse complement strand
AATATTACGGCACTGAAACAGCACTTAAGGGCTTCATTGATGAATGTCATAAACAGGGCTTAGCTGTAGTGCTGGACATGGTGATGAACCATGCCTTCGGACAGTCGCCCCTGGTTCAGTTATATTTTGATGCTGCTTCCGGGAAACCCGCAGCCAACAGTCCCTGGTTCAACCAGGATGCGAAACATCCTTTCAATGTGGGTTACGATTTCAACCATGAGGCCAGCGCTACCAGGGAACTGGTAGACAGGGTAGTGGAGCACTGGCTGGTAAATTATAAACTGGATGGATTCCGCTGGGATCTTTCGAAAGGTTTCACCCAAACGAACAATCCAAACAATGTTGGTGCATGGAGTGCGTACGACGCCAGCCGTATTGCCATCTGGAAGAGGATATATAGCCAGATGCAGGCAGTGGCACCGGGAACCTATTGCATATTGGAACACCTGGGTGACAACACGGAGGAAAAAGAATTATCAGATGCAGGCATGATGTTATGGGGTAACATGAATTACAATTTCAATGAGGCCACTATGGGTTATGTCAACAATTCAAATTTTGACTGGGCCCTGCACACCAAGCGGGGATGGACCAATCCATATTTAATTGCCTACCAGGAGAGCCACGATGAAGAAAGGCTCATGTTTAAGAATATCAATTATGGAAACAGTTCGGGACCATATAATATAAAAAACCTGGCTACCGGATTGAAAAGGAATGAAATGTCTACGGCCTTCTACCTGATGATGCCCGGCCCCAAGATGATCTGGCAGTTTGGTGAACTGGGATATGATTATTCCATAAATTATTGTTCTAATGGTAGCATCAGCGACCAGTGCCGCACGGATCGCAAGCCCGTACGTTGGGATTACAAACTGGATCAGAACCGCGATGTATTGTTCCAGGTTTATGCCGCACTCAATAAACTCAGGCTTACTCCTAATTACAGTTTGACCTACACCGGCAGCAATGTGAACTATGATCTCACAAGTGGTTTCAAATGGATGACTGTGCAGAGTGATTCGCTTAAAGTAATGGTGATAGGCAATTTTGATATCACTACCCGTACCGGGACGGTGACCTTCCCATCAGCAGGTCCCTGGTATTCTTACCTTTCTTCAGCCCAACGTAACGCAACCGGAGGTGCGGAATCCATTACCCTGCTGCCAGGTGAATATTTTGTTTATACCAACAGGAATATTTCAACTCCTGTGATCACATCGGTGGAAGATCTCAGGCCGGATTATACTGACCAGTCTCTCATCATCTATCCCAATCCCGTCAGCAAGACTTCGGTTGTTGTATACGAGATACCGTCAACGGGCAAAGTGAATATCAGTGTATGGAACATGCAGGGCCAGCGGGTAGGGTTATTGAATGCGGGCACCAAACCCAAAGGAAGACATGAATTATCGC
The DNA here is from genome assembly GCA_024640385.1 of Sphingobacteriales bacterium. Classification (GTDB taxonomy): domain Bacteria; phylum Bacteroidota; class Bacteroidia; order Chitinophagales; family Chitinophagaceae; genus Pollutibacter. Next base: position 1,250 of record JAHEFC010000523.1, on the reverse strand, counting down.
TTGATCATGCAGGTCTGAATCTTGACAGGGTCTCTTCCGGAAATTATTTGTTGTTGCTGGAAGTAAATGGGAAGACCATGAAAAAGCAATTCATTCTGAACAGATAGCGATAAAAACCTACACTAACTCGTTTATCTGCTGCATTCCCCGGTTAACACATTAACCGGTCAGCACATATCATCTTACCTGTTCAATGAATCGCTGGATCAGATTTACATCAGTAAACAGGCGCGAAGCCACATAAGTGAAGATCAAACCAAATACACCGCCCCAGAAATGCGCGTTGTGTCCAATATTATCTCCACCTCTTTTGGAGAGATAGGCAGATAAGCCCAGGAACACAAAACCGAATACCCAGCCCGGGATATCGATAGGAATGAAGAAAAACCTCAGGGGCATGGATGGTTCCAGCAGGATGGCCGAAAAGATCACTGCCGATACCGCACCTGATGCTCCCAGCGCCCGATAACTGTAAACATCACGGTACTTGAAATAGTCCGGAATGCAGGAAGCTATGATAGCCAATACATACATCAGTATATACAGCATAACGGACTGATGGTGGAAAAATATGGGAAAAAGGAAAGTTTCAATGGCAGTTCCGAAAGAATACAGGGTTACCATATTGAACAGCAGATGCATGGAATCTGCATGGACCAGCGCGCCGGAAAAAAAACGGTAGTACTCATTGTTCTTGTTTATTCTATAAGGCCAGAACAGGAACTTCTCTTTTACGTCATCTTTCTGTAAAGAAGGTATAGATACTATACAGGTAATGATGATGATGATCAAGGTTACAGACATAGATAATTTTATCGGTGATGATATTTCTCGTTTCGCAATATAGTGCAAGCCCGGTACAGTTGTTCTGCTAAAATCAGACGAACCAACTGGTGAGGGAATGTAAGTGCTGACAATGACCACGTTGCGCGGGCTTTTTTCATCACCAACGGATCAATGCCATACGCACCTCCGATCAGGAAAACGATCTTCTGGGTGCTTTCGTTACCGCGAAGCTGTATGAACTCGGCAAGCCCCTCAGAACTGAACATCCTGCCTTTTTCATCGAGTGCTACCAGGTAGTCATCCTTATTCAGTGCATCCAATATCAGCGAAGCTTCAGCCTTTTTGAGCTGGTCTTCATTATTGTGTTTGGGAACGGGATATATCTTCCATTCCACAGGGAAATACCTGCTGATCCTGTCAGTGAATTCTTCAACGCCCTGTTTAATATAGGGCTCATGGGGCTT
>JAHEFC010000203.1 GCA_024640385.1 Sphingobacteriales bacterium | reverse complement strand
GGCGGTGCAGTAGAGGTAGTTCGGGTAGAAGGTTTTTCGGCAGCCCAGAACATATAGCCCAACATGCCCGATGTTGCTCCGGTCAAGCTTGAATGAGGCATTACAGACTGCACAAATAATGCACAGCCTTTCTGCAACGATGAACCGAAATTCACACACTCCTTCGACGGGCTTTTACCTGTCACCAGGTACAACCCACCGGTAAACTTAGCCGGTGCCAGAGGAAGAATAGGAGGTCCATACTGCGGCTTGCCATCCACATGCTCCTGCCAGTTGGCAGTGGCATCGGAAACAGAATTGGGCTGGCGGTTGGGCACCATGGCATTCGCATAGTCAAGCACGGGATTGGATGTTGTCAGCCAGTTGGCAGTTGCATAACGGCATGTTTCTATCAGCCAACGGTCACCGGCTCCCAGGTCAATGGTCAATCGCGCTGCATGGTTGTTCCCTGTTGGATCGTAAGGCAGAACTGACCGGTAAGCATCCACAAACTTCTGCAGCCCAACAAGATTTGGACCACTGTTCTGTTCATAATCAATTTCTATTCCTACTCCCAATTGCTGTGCAACAGCCGCTGCATTCAGTCCTAGCTGTGTGGGATTGGTGCTTAATGCCGTATTCCAGAAATCCGTGTAAGTGATACCGCCAATGGATAACATGACCCTGATATTCCTGCTTTTAAAATAGTTTACAATGTCCGCCGTCATCCCCTTAGGTATGCCATTCTGATTTCCTGCATCGTTTGTTTTATTTAATAGCTTGAGTGGATTGACGAAACTCAAAACCACAAGGTTCACAGATGGACTGCCATTAGGCGAACGTTCTACGATCCAATGGTTTTTTGAATCAAACTCAGTCACAGTTCTTACTGTGGACCAGGTACAATAATCATTACCTGCATGCCAAACGCCGTATACCTGAATGGGTGTGGGCGTGGCAGCCAAAGCATTACTCACCATTATGCCATCATTATTTACCGGGGCAGACTGTTCTTTCCGGCAGCCATACAATAAAATACTTAAGGAAATAATTATCGCGGTGATGGACCCCAACACATTTTTCATGATGAAAGGTTTAATATGAGCAATAAGGGTCTCCCGGATCAAAGCTTAAGGTACTCCATGGCCGGCCAGGAAACAAATGACCCATATCATCCCCTAATGTTTATCAGTTCCACTGAATGGCAAAATAAGTGGCGGGGGTTTTGCCGGTATTGATGAGGTTATGGGGGACCATAGAAGCTACATATACCGCATCCCCGGATTTGCACCTGACCTTCTCGGTATTGACCGTCATTTCAGCATTACCATCCAGCATCAGAATGATCTCTTCATTTTGATGGGTATGAGGCTCATGGCTCTTGAATCCCGGGTTCAATGTAGTGATATGAATATCGAAACGATTGAACATCACGGTTTTACGGTCAAATAACTGTCTTACACCGCCCTTATCATGAGGTTTGAATACCATATCATTCCAGTTCATCACAAAACTGCCTCCGGCTTCCCTGCCCCGTGCTGAGTCCGGCTTTTGAATGGAAGAATACACCATTTCATAAAACTCTACATCATTTTTCCCGTCAGTCCCAAAAGCCAGTTTGTCGCCCGGAAGCAAAAAGATCACTGAGCCTTTATCTACCGAATATTTCTTATTTCCCAGTATCACCTCCACCGGACCTTTTTTCACAATAAAAAACCTTTCCATCCTGTCCGCCTTATAGAATTTCATATCCCCCGGTTTCATCGAATTACCCTTCAATTCATGGTAGGCAAGTATGGCACCCTTGCCTTTGAAAATGGTAGCGTCTGCCTTCCAGGGAAAAGACCCCGATACTATCGGATCGGTACCCGTACCGGTTAGAGCAAGAGAATATAACATCAATAACAGACCCTTCATATATATGGTATTAAGCAGAAATTAGAACAGTATTTACCCGGAAAATCAGAAATCGATTGAAATGGAAAATAGACCGCATATCCAGAACTCAACGTTTAACCATCAAGAATCGTAAAGAATTCCGACCTTCATCCCTATGAAGATCCTCATAAAATACCTCCGGCCCCATTCCGGACTGGTAGCTCTTACACTTCTGCTTGCAGCCATAAATACTGGCTTTTCCCTGATCGATCCCATCCTGTTTGGCAAGATAGTAAATCTGGCAGGTTCCTATAAGGCCGCTGCGGATGCCGGCAAACCTTTTTCCTACAATGAATATTTTAACAGTTTTTCCTGGGCAAAGCCCGGCGTTTGGTTCCTGGTGCTCGCATCGATCACCGTGGCCATGATCAGCCGTGTTGCAAAGAATTTCCAGGACTTCTTCCTGAATGTAGTGATCCAGAAATTCGGCGCCCGGGTTTTTACAGACGGCCTTCAGCATGCCATGAAACTACCCTACCAGGAATTTGAAGACCAGCGAAGCGGTGAAACGCTTTCAGTGTTAACCAAAGTAAGAACCGATGTAGAGAAGTTCATGACCTATTGCATTAATGTACTGTTCGGGATACTGATTGGCGTGGTTTTCGTTTTCTTCTATGCCGCAACTTATATACACTGGTCCATCCCCCTTGCCTATGTACTTGGAATTATATTTCTTTCCATGATCACCAATGTACTCAGCAGAAAGATCAAGATCATACAAAAAACCATAGTAGGACAAACCACCGCCCTGGCGGGCTCAACAACTGAATCACTTCGAAATATTGAACTGGTAAAAAGCCTTGGACTGACCCAGCAGGAAGTTGATCGTTTAAACAAGAACACTTACAAGATATTAGGACTTGAACTCACCAAAGTAAAAAGGATCCGAAGTATAAGTTTTGTGCAGGGCACCATGGTGAATACATTAAGGCAGGTGATCTTATTTATTCTGATGTGGCTGATCTTCAGGAACCATATGGATGCCGGCCAGCTGGTGACCATGCAGTTCTTTTCTTTTTTTGTTTTCGGCCCATTGCAGGAGATAGGCAATATTCTACTGTCTTATCGGGAAGCAGAAGCCTCGTTGAACAATTTCAACAGCCTGATGCAGAAAGCGCCAGAACCGGAACCCAAACATCCTGAACACCTGGATGATGTCAGCGAACTGAGTTTCAAAGGCGTAAGTTTCAAACACCAATCGGCCAAACATAAGGCCATTGATAATATCAGTTTCACGGTTAAAAAAGGCGATACCATTGCATTTGTAGGCCCTTCAGGATCCGGTAAAACCACTTTGATGAAATTACTGGTTGGTCTTTACCGTCCCCAGGAAGGGAGGATCCTGTTCAACGGCCATGATGAGAACAGCATCAATTTTAATGATCTCCGCAAGCAGATCGGCTTTGTCACACAGGACACTCAACTATTCTCAGGCACCATCAGGGAAAACCTCATGTTTGTAAATCCTAAAGCAACGGAAGAAGAATTGATGGTGGCTTTGAAAAAATCTTCCTGTGAGAAATTATTGAGTCGCGCTGATAACGGACTGGAGACCGTGATCGGAGAAGGGGGATTGAAACTTTCGGGTGGCGAAAAACAAAGGCTTTCCATAGCCCGTGCATTATTGAGAAAACCGAGGATACTGATATTCGACGAAGCCACATCCGCTTTGGATTCACTGACTGAAGAGGAGATCACCAAAACGATCCGCCAGATCTCCAGCGAAGGAAACCAGATCACCATACTGATCGCCCATAGATTATCCACCATCATGCATTCAGACAGGATCTATGTGCTGGAAGGAGGCGAAGTGGAAGAAACGGGATCGCACGAATCCCTTTTGCAAACCAAAGGACTTTACTATGCCATGTGGAGGCAGCAGATCGGGGAAAGAAAAAAAGATCTGCTGGTAGGCCAGAATTAATCTTCGACATGTTTTAATAATACTTCGAGGGCATTTAGGCTCTGGAAGATCTCGATCAGAGAACAGAATAACGAGAACAGTAAACTCAGCAGGCTGGTTGCAAAAATAAAATTGGCCGCCACCATCCAGCCGTTGTATATACTGTACATACAGATCACACAAAGCAAAAAGCTGAATACGCCTGCACCCTGCATCAGCCTGATATAGCGAAGTCTTTTTCTCAGGTTACGGATCTGCTGCAATGCGTTTTCCTTGTCTTTATTATGAACATAGTCATCGTGCAGTTTACGTACCACATTGGCGATCGCCAGGAACCTGTTGGTATAGGCAAGTAACAAAAGACTGATTGCAGGGAAAAGCAATGCCGGCGTGTTGAGGTTGATTTCCATCTTTCAAAGATAGCAATAACAGATTGCTGTAACAGGTGGCAGGTTCCAGGTTGCAGGTTGTAGAAAATGTGCTGCAACCTGCAACCTGCCACCTGCAACCTGCAACCTGCTACAGAGGCTTGCTACTTCAGTCTCATTCCAAACCCTATCTCCAGATCAGTCTCTCCCTTAGAAACCGGGTCACCGGCTGCTTTTGCACCGGGTTTGTGTTTGAGCGTGATCCTGATCGTACCCTTGGCCGTAGACCCCGTGGTCCAGGTAGAGTTTATTCCCAATGGCAAACCGTTCGCATCAGTATTTAAATTGGTCACAACCAGTTCAGGTGTGGAAGATTCATAATAGACCTGGTGGTCGTCCGCCTCGGCATTCACTTCAAGGGTGATATCATCGGCCGGTGAAACACTTTCGTTCAAAAACTGAATGGAAGCATTATATGTTTTACCGGCATTGATAATGACACTGTCAAATTGCCCTGGAGCCTGCCCGCCTGGACCATCGATATCCTTGAACACAAAAACCTGCGGCGTAGTGGTACCCTGTTCAACCAGGGAAACTTTCAGCGTAGTGATCAGTTCTCCCTCATTGGGATCCACTTTATTTTCCTTGTTACACGACAAAAAGAAGACTGCTGTTGCAAAATAAATCGTCAGCATCCATGTGCTCCGCTTCATAAGTTGCTATTATTTAAGGTTTGGATTTAAAATCTAATGGAACTTTGACACGAAGGGAAATATTCCTTCCCATATCATCACAGAAATACCGGAATGAATTCAGGTAATCACGATACTCCGTGTTAAAAAGATTTGTTACGCCAAGTATGATCGTCATACTTCTGTGACTGACATCAATATCGGTTCCGGCTTCAAGTCCGAATAATGTGTAGGCCGGCGGAGGCGGGGCATAATCGGATTCAAAACTCACAGATCCATCAGGATGCTCCACTTTGATATTACCGGTAGCCGGTACGCGCGTCTGTTCACTGACATGACCAACGGTCAGCCTGATATAGGTCTGCCTGAATTTGTTTCCACCATCAAAAAGATATTCCGCCGAACCTTCATACCTGTCCGAAGGCATTTGTATGATCCAATCATCATTGGTAAGATCATAGGCACGCAGCAGGCTGATCTTACCCTGCAAACGAAAATGATTATCGATAAGATATGAAGCCTGGATATCCGTTCCCATCAGCCTGGCATCCGTCTGGTCGTACTCAAAACTGGGAAAAGCGCCACGGATAGTCAGTTGTGGCGGATAAGTTGGCTTTAAGTACATGAAATCATTGATCCGCTTATAATACACATTCACATCCAGGTCCCAGCGCGTATCGCTGTAGTCTGCCGCAGCTGCCATGCCATAGGATCTTTCAGGTTGTAATCCGGGATCTCCTTTTTCTATCCTGGCAGCACCATGATGCAGGCCATTGCTGAATAATTCATTCACCTGTGGCGACCTCCATGCACTGGATGCAGCCAAGGTGAATTTCCAGTTATTCCATTTATAATTCGCTCCCATATTGCCGGAGATGCCGGAGAAAGACCTGGTCCCATAGGGATCACCCGGCACATATTCAGAACCCATCAAAACATCGTAAGGCGGCGAATCATTATCGGTGATATGATCTATGGTTTTCCAGTCGTACCGCAAACCAGCTTCCAGTATCCAGTTTCCTGATGAATATTTTTCAACGCCGAAGATTCCAAAATTCTTTGACTGATAATTGGGAATGAAAAAACGATAGTTGATATCATTATACTGATACATCCCTGAAACTCCAACAGACCCTTTCCACTTGCTGCTTTTGAAATGGTCCAGCACCACATCAACTGCCGTAGTATACAGAGACAATTCCAACTGGGGATTGGTCCTGGGTGTTCTGACGATATCGTATTCCTGTCTTTTGTTATCCTGAAATGATCCGGTAATGTTCAGTCTTCCCCAATCACCTGTATTGAAAAACGCTTTTGCCTTTACAAGCTGGTGCAATACTTTCTGATCCGGACGATCAATATGATAAGTAAAACCTACATTCTTAATATAGTCTGGCGGATCGCCGTTATTGATGGCATTGACCAGGTCCGTTACATTCCCGATATGGGAACCCGTGAAGATCCCTATCGTGGTGCTGAACAGACTGTAAAACAATTCAAGCCCTTTGGTCCTTTTATTCCAGCCCGCTGTGGCAGACATATTCAATTCCTGGTTACCTGAATTAGCCAACCAATAATCCGGAGTGCGGGCATTCCCGCCTCTTTTGGCGGTGCCCTGGAGCCGCCAGGCAAAAGCAGGATGTTTTGCAAAACTTCCTTCCACCATGGAAGAAAGAACGCCCTGCCAGTTGTTAGAGAAGATCGCCGTATTCACTTCACCCGCTGTACCGGGAACTCCATAGGGTAATAATTTAGGTTCCACCAAGATGACGCCACCTATGGCATCTCCCCCATAACGGATCGAAGAAGCTCCTTTGATCACGGTAAGCCTGTTGGCAAGATAGGGGTCTACCTCCGGCGCGTGTTCACTACCCCATTGCTGGCCCTCCTGACGGATACCATTATTTAAGATCAATACCCTGTTACTATGTAAACCCTGGATCACCGGTTTGTAGATATTATTGCCAGTTTGCAAAACCGTTACTCCGTTGATCCTTTTCAGCGCCTCACCTAACGACTGCCCCTTCGCAGCATCCAGCTGTTTACCATGGAGATCTCCCGAAATACTGGCCACACTGGCCGTGGCACCACTTCCCCTGACCACTACTTCCGCCAGTTGGCCGGCACTGTGAGGAAGTTCAAAATCCTTATGGAGATCTTCTTTCAAATGAACATGGGCGGTTAAAGGCTGGCAACTGAT
>JAHEFC010000202.1 GCA_024640385.1 Sphingobacteriales bacterium | reverse complement strand
TATCACGTTGACCCAGGGGAGGGGAGTTAAATTATTGTGATCTGTATTGATGATATATTCTTTTCCATCCGCTGAAAAACCACCAAGCCCATTATAATGATCCAGCCCTTGTACAGGTAAAAGCCTGGATGCATATGTCACTTGTATTTCTTTAGCGATCAGGTGAGGGATAGGCGTTTTGACAGCAGGACGTTTACTGATCTGGCTGATCAGGCTGCCCTTTGCGTCAGAGATAATCATCCTGGCAACTGACTGGATCAGGATGCGATCTTCCGGGGCGATCTGTTCCGTTATCCTTACAAAGATCCCTCCTGGTTTTTCAGTGACTTCAATATCCTGGCCGGCACTGATCAATCCTAACAGCTGGCTCTGCAGCACCTGACGGTAACCACCGTAATCTTCATTCCAAATCACGAGGTCAACAATCAGGCCCTTCAATCTCCAATAGGCATGAGCCTGCACAAGTTGTTTAACTATCCCGATATTCTCAAGATCAGCTATCTGCAGCAACACAATGGGGAGGTCTCCGGAGATCGAATAGCTCCACAATCCTGACTGGCCTTTATTATTCTTCATGATCAGGCCTGGATCGGCTCTCAAAGAGGTATTGGGGTAGATAATGGAGCCAGCCATTCTTGAATATAACTGCGCATCCGATTCCGTGGCATTGATCTGCCTGAGCACCATCTGGCTGTGGGTCCACGACAATTCAAAAGCACGGTCAATAAATGTGGGATCCTGGTATTTTTCAATCAGCAGCTCACATATTTCCCGCGAGTCGCCAATGCCATATACCAGGTCAACTGTTATTGTTTCCAGGGGATTGATGAAAACCCTGTATTGTATGCTTACAACGGGATCCAATACTGCACCCTCAGTGCCTGAAAGCGGGGCATCCTGATCTATTGCCTGGGGATTGATAATGGAATTGCCACGGCCGATGAATTTCATCCGGTCGGTTTCATAACTCACCGTTTGAACATCGTTTGCATCTGATTTCATTAAATGAAACATCCAAGGTGGTCGTTCGTCAGACGATCTAGGTCTCCGGGTGCATATGATCGCATTTTTCTGAGTTATAATATCGGTCTGAACAAAAAGATTACTGAAGGCCGGATGCAGCACATCTGCAATCGGCGCGGTTAGAACAACTTCTGCATAACTGGTCAGTTCAATAGATCTCCGTTTTCTCGAACGATTGGTGATATGGATCCTCCTGATCTCAATGTCATCTTCCGGTGAAACTGATATTTCAGTATGTGTTTCGATATCGTTGTCTTCGCGCCGGAATTCAGCACGGCCCTGAGAAAATACGGCCTGGTAATTTGAGGCCTGTTTTATAGTAGGCTGGTACGCGGCTGACCAGGAATTTCCTTTTTCCAGGTCTCTTATGAAACAGAAATTGCCCCAGTTGTCGCAGGTGACATCCTCCCTCCAGCGCGTGACTGCAATATTTTTCCAACGGCTGTATCCTCCACCGGCTTGTGTGATCATTACATGATAATTGCCATTGGACAGCAATTGAACTTCGGGAATGGCTGTGTCAGGGTTTTTGATGATACGCATTTCTGTTTCACCGGATTCTATGTTGATGTCTGCAACATCAGGCGGCGGTGAGAAGAACTTGGTGGCTTTTGGAATTCTTTCCTGTAATAATAGTAATGTGGCCTGGAATTGTGGTTCAGCTTCAAATCTTTTTTGCATGGGCCTGTCCAGCAACAGGTAAGCCAGTGACAATAAACTCATCCCTTGGTGGTGGGCCATGAACGAACGTATCGGCACATTGGTCTGCCCCCTGGGGACCCTCGATGGAGTATAATCGATAGCTTCAAAATAACCGAATCGCCCTTCGAATTCGCCATCGGAAAGTTCTTGCAGATTTTTATAAGCTTCTTCCGGATCCACCATCAGTGCCATCATAGTGGCATAGGGTGCAATGACCAGGTCTTCACTTAAGCCTCGTTTAAGTCCCAGTTCGGGCACTCCAAAGGCACGATATTGCAGGTTGAGGCTGGTATCTACGAGATTATAGCCGGACTCGGAGATGCCCCAGGGAACACCAAGTTGACGACCGTATTCGATCTGCCGCTTCACCATTACTTTGTATGTCTGATCCAGTAAGGTGTTATCATAAGTGGGCATATACAACAGCGGCATGAGATATTCAAACATAGAGCCGCTCCAGGAGAGCAATACAGAATCACCGCCTGCATTGGTAAGTTGCCTGCCTAATGCAAACCAGCTTTCCTGGGGAAGTTTGCCCTGGGAAATCCCGACAAACGTACTCAGCCTGGCTTCTGATGCAAGCAGGTCGTAGTAACTCGCATCTCTGCGGTGTTCGTCAGCATTATAACCTATGGTTAATAGGTGCTGGGTACCGTCGTACAGGAAATCATATTCCATATCAGCCAGTTCACTGCAGATCCTGTTCAATTCGTCCAGTATGGAGATCCGCTTTCTGGCTACTTCACTGCCATGTTCAACATAGGTTGAGAAATTTTTCAACCATTCCTGATCCTCTGTGCTCAATGAGCTTTTATCCTGCTCATTCAATTCGGCGTAAAGTCTTGCCTCCAGCTTAGATAGTTCTGCCAGGTGAGGGATCTTGTCCATCTTCAACAAGCCGGAGAAGTTTTCCGGTACCGGGGTAAGCGCTAACCAGGGGGTCACCAGTGACAGTTCATTCTGGACATGCTGGCATTGAACCCTAAGGGCCTTTATCCATGGAGATTGCTGAGAAATGGTACTGTTGAATTCCGCTTCCAGATTTTCCACATCCTTCATTAATTGTGAAACGAGGCTGGAAACAGACCGAAGCGAAATAGCTTCCATGGTCAGAATGGTGTTCAGTGTCTGTTGTATGGAACGGATATTGGATTTGTTTTTTGTTGCCGGTTTTAAGATCTGAACCGTGTCGTTGATGCCTCTGAATAATTGCATGCCCAGGATGGGTTGTTCCGGCATGGATAAAATTCCCTGTCGCAGTGTCAGGAGCTGGCCTGCAAGGTTTCCACTGTCAACTGTTGATATATAGTGCGGGGGTAATGGCTGAAGCGTGATGGTATCGTACCAGTTATAGAAATGGCCCTTATATCTTTCCATTTGCTGCAGGCTGTTGAACGTATGGGTTGTACGTTCAATGAATTGCCCTACAGTAATATATCCAAAATCCACAGCGGCCAGGTTGGCCATAAGTGAAAGCCCGATATTGGTTGGTGATGTTCTGTGCGCTATTCTTTCAACTGGATGTTCCTGGTAATTATCGGGTGGTAACCAATTTTCTGTTTGAGTCACAAAATGTTCAAAATATGACCATGTTTTACGTGCCAGTTTCCGGAGGAAAATGATCTGCACACCATTCAAACTGATTTTCTGTAATACCAGCGGTCTGCTGAGATACCAGGCAATAGCTGGTGAGCCGATCCAGAGTATGAGTATAGGGTCTGCAAATATATGAGTGATGGGTTTATACAAGGTCAGGTAGACCAACCCTGCAAACCCCATCAATGGAGCGATCCACATACTACGATAGGAATCAATAAGGTTCTGTTCCTGGTCAGATCCCGGATCATCTGAAGAGTTCCATTCAAGCAGATGTTTGTGAGAAACAACCATTCTCCAGAATGAACGAAGGATGGCATCTACAGTGAAATAAGCCTCGTAGGGCAAACAGGCAAGGGTGAAAATGGTTTGATAAAAATTATTGAGTACAGCCTGTATGGAATCTTTGAAATGCTGTTTCAGTAAAATATCTTTCGGCTTTCTGAGTATATCCCTGGCTGCGATGATCATTGCAGGCAACAGCAGAATGGCAGTGATAACAAAGGTCCAGAAAAGGCCGTCGTTCAAAAGGGTAGTGCCAAAGATCAACAGAACAATCAGCACAAATGGAACAAGGCTACGCCGGATATTGTCGAATATCTTCCACCTGGATAAGGCCGACAGTGTATTTTTCTGCAGACCTTTTTTCACTCCGGGCACTAATGGTAAAAACCATGCAGCTATCTGCCAGTCGCCTCTTATCCATCTGTGTCTTCGTTTTACATCCGTGCTGAAACGGGATGGATATTCTTCATACATCTGAACATCGCTCAGGAATCCGGAACGAAGGATGCAGCCTTCAAGCAGGTCATGGCTCAGGATCCTGTTTTCAGGAAACCTGCCGTCCAGTCCTTTCCTGAAAATATCGATATCGTAGATTCCTTTGCCAATGAAAGACCCCTCATCAAACAGGTCCTGGTAAACATCAGAAATAGTACGTGTATATGGGTCGATCCCCAGGTCGGTGCCGTGCAATCGCGCATAAAGGGAATTTTCGGATCCGGCCAGGCTGAGGGCAACACGCGGTTGTAAAATGCCGTAGCCTTCGGTTACCCTTTGTTTTTTTTCGTCAAAATGTGGTTTGTTCAGCGGGTGGGCCATGGATGCAACTATACTGCGTGCTGAATCCCTTGGCAGTTGAGTATCTGAATCGATAGTGATCACATATTTTATATCGGGGAAAATTGACTGATCACCGATAAGGAGCGAGAAATTCTCTTTTCCTTCTCCCCTTAATAGTGCGTTGAGGTCTGTCAGTTTGCCTCTTTTTCTTTCATATCCCATCCATATTTTGTCAACCTGGTTCCATTTCCTGGGCCTGTGAAAAAGGAAGAATGTACTGCTGTTTTTACTCCTGTATTTTTTGTTCAGGTCTTCGATCTTCTTCCGGGTCCGGGATAATACATGCTCGTCTTCTGGCAGGGATTCTGATGAGGAATCACGGAAATCGGTCAGTAAGCCAAAATGCAGGTATTCGTCCCTGTTAGCGAGGTAATATACCTCCAGTGATTCAGCAAGCGACTCCATCTGTTCTATGTTGTTCAACATGGCAGGGATCACTACCAGTGTTCTGGATTCTGGTTTGATGCCTTTTGTATAATTCATCCGGGGAACCAGTTTTGGCTGTATGAACAGTGTGGTAAGCCAGTTGACCAGTGTGACGGCAAAATGGCTGGCTCCGATGATAGATAATAAAGTAACCACTGCAAGCTGCCAGGGATGTGATCCGTTGGTATAAGCTCTTGCCGTTAATCCTGCAGCTATGACCAGGGTGATCATCACGATGGTTCCCGTATATACAGGGAGGGGATATGATCGTACAGCTTTCTGAAATCTGTCATAGACCGGTAGTGAGACCTTTGCGCTTTTTTCAATGAGGTTGATGCCTTTTCCAACAAGATAGTAGCCCACATGTGCTCTCCGGTCTGATGCCCCGTGTTTGGCGGCAGCACTTTTTGCAGCATGGATGGCCAGTTTGGCAACCTCCTGCTCTGAGAGATCACTGTACCTGGCGATTTTCTCCACTACATGCCTGTAATTGTCACGGGTGGAGAAATCCATTTCGGCGTAGGTGGTATCCTCACTGAGCATTTGTTCTACAATGCTGATCGATTCAACAAATTCCCTCCAGTCCACTTTTCCCAAAAACCTCAGGCTACCGATACTGTTGCTCATCGACACCTGGTCTGTTGCCTGTTTTTGAATCTCACTGTTGATCAGTTCGCTGCTGGTTTGTCCGGATTCTGAAAGCCTCTGTTCGATCCAGTTCAGGGGTAGTGCCAATGCCGGGCCCTTACCCTGGAGCATGCGGGTAAGTTCAGCCACAAAAGCGCTGTCCATCGGCGGATTTGACCTCGCCATATCGGCAATGATCAGGATGAGGTTTTTGGGATCTTTTTCTGCCGTGGTTGTCATTTGGGCAGCCCAATAGTCAGCCAGGTTCTGATTGATACGGCCAAAAGCGATCTGCGTTGACAGACGCCGGAGATTTTCTATGAGTGCAAGGCGAAGCATAATGGGAATGGCCCATAGTTCACCAAGTTTCAAAGCGGTAATGGTCTGATAACTGGTTATAAAACTACCCAGGTTTTTAAGGTCGATACGGCCGTCGCTGTGGGAAATGATCTCAGTGGCTATATCATATACTCTTGGCAAACCGGCTGAGGGTCCATTCAACAGCAAAGGCAGGTCTTCACTGTAACTTTTGGGTAAGTGCTTTTTACCAGTCTGGATCTGTTCCAGGATAAGGTAGAAATTGTCAAGCAGCCATTCCCCTGCAGGAATGATCCGTCTGTTGGTTTTGACCGTATCCGTCAGCAGCTGGTGAACCTCCAGAAGCTGTTCCTCATTTTCAGACAGCCTTTTCAATAATATGTTCGATGAACGTCCCGACTGCAATTTATGCCTGCTGGCAAGGCTTTTCCCATGGTAAGCCATTTGGTCGGCACCAAATAATTCAGCACGAAGCGGAGGTTTCTCACTGGCATATTTCAGCAGGAGATTATTTCCCGGGAAGGATAATCCGATCGAGGACAATATTTCTTGAATGGGATTGACTTTCAGTGTATGTATTTTAGAAGTGATAAGACGTATGATACAAACCGTGTATGCTTTCCTTATCAAAGAAAAAGCCAAGTGATTTTCGCGACGGGCATGGGCCAATTCTCAAAAGGAAGAGTAAAAGAAGAGCAGATGTAGAATAATTGCCCCTTTAATGATCAGGACCTGATATATTGAAGATACGCTGATTTTATCCGTGGCATCAAATTATTACTGGTATCTAACGCAGGGGGAAGAGTATATTGATGATAGTTATCACTTGTTCATCGCAGTCAATAAGGTACCTTGTACAGTTGCAATTAAATTATTTTTATGGGAAACTTACTATATATCATAGCGGTTATTTTGATCATTGGATGGTTGCTTGGAGTTTTTGCATTTCATGTGGGCGGTATAATTCATGTATTACTGATCATTGCAGTGATCGCCATTTTGCTCAGGATCATACAGGGCAGAAAAGTACTATGACCGCAAGCTGTTGATATTTGAGCCATTATTTTACCTGACTTCAGTATAATTGGACGGATGGAATCGAGTCATAAAAGAGCATAGGTCTCTTTTATGACTCATTTTTTGTGGCTTGTATGGTCAGATATAATGACCCCGGTCATTTTTTAAGGGAGCCGAATGCCTGAACTTTAGTTTGATGTGGTGGCCTTATTTACTTGTTTTTTTTGCTGCAGTGCTGGTCGATATCACGCCGGTAC
>JAHEFC010000012.1:1627-20847 GCA_024640385.1 Sphingobacteriales bacterium | reverse complement strand
TGTATCATGATCAGAAGCCTGAAATTATTGTTTATGGTCACTACATTCGGCATTTCCGTCACGACAAATGCGCAGACCATTTTTCCGCTTTACGAGAAAGAGATACCCGGTTCCAAACCTGCTCCGGACAAAGAGAAAACAGATACGATAGCCAATGGCATAGTTATCGTTTCAGGCATCTCCATACCTACCATTGCAGTTTATCTGCCTGATAAGAAAACTGCAACAGGCACGGCAGTGATCATCTTCCCCGGCGGAGGTTACCGTGTCAATGCCATCAAACACGAAGGCTGGGATGTGGCAAAATATTTTACCGAAAAAGGCATTGCAGCTTTTGTGGTCAAATACAGGATTCCTGATTCTGCTACCATGGAATCCCCCGAAACCGGTCCCCTGCAGGATGCACAGCAGGCTGTCCTTCATGTGAGAAATAATGCAGCCAGATACGGCATAAACCCATCAAAGGTAGGTGTGATGGGATTTTCAGCAGGGGGACACCTGGCGGCAAATGCGTCTACGCTTTACCGTTATAATGAAAACGCCGCTGCCCTGAGGCCCGATTTTTCCATCCTGATCTACCCGGTGATCAGTTTTTCCGACAGTATCACACATAGCGGCTCGAAAAACAATCTGCTTGGGAAAAATCCCGCTCCCGAAAAAGTAAACAGATACTCCAACGAATTGCAGGTTGACTCAAAAACGCCCCCGGCATTCCTGGTGCATGCAAAAGATGACGGGGTGAGTTACATGAACTCAGTTGTTTATGAAGAAGCTCTGAAGAAAAATAATGTGCCGGTAAAACTGCTGCTGTATGATAAAGGAGGCCATGGATACGGCATGTACAATAAGCAGTCCGATATTTTCTGGCCGGATGAGATGATCAAGTGGATGAAGTCATTGGGCTATGCCCAGTGACAATGTGATGAATGTGATCAATGTGGTTAATGTGGGGAAATGAATGTGAAAATTGAAAAATGATCATTTATCACATTCATTTTTCACATTTTCCACATTCATCACATTCATCACATTTGTACTATTTGGTGCCTGATCTTGTTCATCAGCTTATCACTCACCGGGTACACCGGCATCCTGAAATAGTTCCCGCAAACACCCATTTCGGAAAGATATGCTTTCACACCACTGGGACTGCCTTCCTCAAACAAGGTGTTGATAATGTCGATGAATTTGTAATGCAGTTCCCTGGCGGCAGGATAGTTTTCTGCCAAAGCCAGCCTGACCATCTCGGAGAACCTTGCAGGATAAGCATTGGCCACCACCGAGATCACGCCGATGGATCCCAGTGCGATCATCGGCAGGGTGATGGCATCATCGCCGCTGATCACCTCAAATCCTGCAGGCTTATTTTTGATGATCTGCATGATCTGGTCAAAATTTCCGGAAGCTTCTTTAGTAGCGATAATATTAGGACAGTCATTCGCTATCCTGATCGTAGTTTCTGCGCTGACATTCATCCCCGTTCTCCCCGGAACATTGTACATGATCACAGGCAAAGGACTGTGTTCTCCTATCAGCTTATAATGATGGAAAATGCCCTGTTGGTTGGGCTTATTATAATAGGGGCTCACAGAAAGTACGGCACTATATCCTGACAGATCGGTATGCCTCAGGCCATGAAGAACCTCAGCCGTGTTGTTTCCCCCGATTCCTGCAACCAAAGGAAGCCCGGCCATATTGTGCCTGGCAACATATGCAAATATCTCCTGTTTTTCTTCTTTGGTAATGGTAACATTTTCACCCGTGGTTCCCATCACCACCAGGTATTCCACTTTCCCATTGCTGAGAAAATCGATCAGCTTTTTCAGCGCCTCCCAGTCAATTGAGCCCTCTTTGGTGAAAGGAGTAACGATGGCTACACCTGTTCCCCTGAAATCTTTTGCCAACATGTATTAAGTTTATACTGAAGCTTCCTCCCAGAAGCCCATTTTACTGAATTTTTCTATTCTCTGGCTGATCCTTTCCTGGGGATTGATCTTTTTGAGTTCAGCCAGTACAGGAATGAGGTATTCTTTCAATAGCGCCGCCGCCTCATCATAGTCCCAATGTGCACCTCCCAGGGGTTCCGGCACAATGCCATCCACCAGGCCGAACTTCATCATATGATCCGCAGTCAGTTTAAGCTCATCTGCAGCTTTTTCTTTCATATCCCATGACCGCCATAATATCGAACTGCAGCTTTCCGGAGATATCACCGTATACCAGGTATTCTCCATCATGAATACCCTGTCCCCCACGCCAATACCCATGGCACCTCCGCTGGCACCTTCACCGATGATCACACAGATCACAGGCACTTTCAGGCGCATCATTTCAAAAATATTTTTTGCGATGGCTTCACCCTGGCCTCTTTCCTCCGCCTCGATGCCTGGAAACGCACCGGGAGTATCAACCATGGTGATCACTGGCTTGTTGAATTTCTCAGCCAGCTTCATCAACCTCAATGCTTTCCTGTATCCTTCCGGATTTGCCATACCAAAATTCCGGAGCTGGCGCATTTTTGTATTCACGCCTTTCTGCTGACCAATGATCATAACGGTTTCCCCGTTGAGCTGGGCAAATCCTCCAACGATGGCTTTATCATCTTTAAAATTCCGGTCCCCGTGCAATTCAATGAAATTCTCGCAGATCCTTTTAATATAGGAAAGGGTATAGGGACGGTCTGGATGTCTGCTCAACTGCACTTTCTGCCAGTTGGTCAGTGAATTCCTGATCTCCTTTTTCTTCTCTGTGATCTTCTCTTCAAGTTGGGCAATTGAATCGTTCAGATCGATCTTATTCTTCTCAGCCGTGATCCTCAACTGCGTGATCTGGTCGTATAGATCTTTGATCGGTTTTTCAAATTCAAGGAACTGCCTGTTCTGTAGTTCGGGCATATCTATCCAATTGATGAAATTCAAAGATATGGGATTTGGGGATTATCGGATTGGCGGATTGACGGATTGGCGGATTGGCGGAAATAGTTAATCCGCTAATCCGTCAATCCGTCAATCCGTCAATTCTTCACCGCCAGCCCTACATAGGAATCCGCAGTACCGTAGTACAAAAACCATTTCCCTTTAAAGAACAGCAGCCCCTCAGCAAAGGTAGTGCCGGCGGCATACTGACCGGTGACTTCATGCGGCAACGAGGGTTTCAGGAAAGGCTGCTCCGATCTCGATCTCACCAGTTCAGGTTGGGCAGGATCAAAAATGATCTGCCCAACAGAATAGGTTCCGCGGGGTAGATCAGGACTCGCATGGTCATTATTCGAATTCTTCCCGTTATATAAAAGCAGGATCCCTTTGTCCGTCACCATCGCCGGGGGTCCACATTCGGTAAGATCACTGTCAAACTTCCCCTCCCGGGTACTGACCAGTTGTTTTAATTCACCTTTTTCATTCTCCAGGGGATTCCAATTGGAAAAATCATCTGACCAGGCCAGGTTGATAAAATGTTCTCCCCAATACATCCAGTATTTCCCATTGATCTTTGCGGCTACAGGCCGGCCATTCCTGACCGCCGTGATGATGGAGCCCGACTTGGACCACTGGTCCTTATACTTCCCTCCATATGCTTTCAGAAATGCCGGGCCTTTCTTTTCCCATTTATAGAGGTCTTTCGACATAGCAATACTCAGCCTGGCTGTTTTCCCGTTCCAGCTTGTATAAGCCATAACATAACGCCCATCATCGGTTTCAATGACACGGGGATCTTCACATCCTCCCGGATAATCATATTCAGAAAACATATCCTTATCAGGGTACAATACAGGCAGAGGATGTTTTTTAAAATGCACCCCATCGTCACTAACGGCAATGCCTATACGCGAAGTGCGGCCACCGATCTCGGCTTTGGGATTGTCCTCGGCCCGGAATAAAAGGTAAACCCTGCCATCTTTGACAACTGCCGCTGGGTTGAATACATCAGCCCGCTGCCACCTGACATTTTTTTGCTGAACAGGACAATAAAAAGAATATGAAGAATCTGCACCCATGATGGGATTTTCACTGACCTTGGTGAATGGCTGATCACTCCAGGATAATTGCGCAAAGGCAGATGTGCTTAGAAGCAGGAAGACAGCAACTAAAGTTTTCATACTTTAATCTACATCATTTGACCCTGATCACCATTTCTCCCCTGTATTCTTTTCCCTGCTTATCCAGTCCCCGGACCACCAAGGTATATTCACCTTCACTGTCGGGCGTGTAAAACTCTATGGCGTTGGTTCCAGGCCTGAGAAAAGCAGTCCAGTACAAAAGGTTACGCATATCAGGGAGCTTTTCATCATTTTTACCAGAATACTGCACAAAAACAGGCTCCACAGGAATGGCGTTGCCCTGTATCAGGTAAATAATATCCTGCGCCGGCAATTTGTACCCGCCAAGATCGGCTTTGTAAGATTTGTAATGGACTATTCCCGGGATCTGCAGTTCATCGAGCAGAAATTTCCTGGCCACAATATCAACCGATTTTAACTGTAAAGGATCCAGGGCCAGCAACTGGCTGATATCAGATACCGGAACACCATCCAGCAATACCAGCGCGGGCAATTCAAAAAATGTTTTAAAAGGCGTATTGAACACCAGGATGGCTGGTTTATCCCCCTGTCTTCTTACCCTGGCCTCCTGTACATACTCGAACAAGATCTCTTCCATATTTGGGATCCGGGTATAATCATCAAGCATATACCGCTTATCGGGTTTTCCATAAAAATCAGTGGTATCCAGACCTTCCACCAAATACCTGGTTTTTGTTTCGGGCCGGTATTTATTGGTCACCTCTGCATTCAGCAACCTCTCAGTGATCGATGCGCGAAATCGCTCATCCAGCTGAAGAGCAGGCAGATCCAGGTCGCCCTTGATCTGAACGGCCGCTTCTTCATACACTAAACGATAAGATTGGCCTTCTTCTCCCCTGGCCGACAAAACCAGCGATACATTACCATATGGATAGGGAATAGATACCTGGGCGTTGCCATTCCTGTCAGACAAAGCAGTTGCAATATTGGCCTGATCGCCGAGAACTGAAGCGAATACGCGCACACCCCCTGCCAATTCATTGGATGAATTATATACTGTCACCTTAATTTGCTGGCCTTCACCTTTGGGTATGTTTTCTATAATTTCAAGCCCGGATTTATTCCATCGCCCCAAAAGACTGTCAATGTAAATGCTCAATAAATCTTTACGTACTATGGAGATCTGCAGATCCATATCTTCAGGCGCTTCTACAGATGCATTGACCAATTCCCTTTTGCCATAGACATCCCGGCCGGCCCTGACTACCAGCTTATCAGGCGCCAGAGGGTCAGGGGACTTTTGTTTAACAGCCACTCTCGTTGGAGGGATCACAGGGTTGACAATTGTTACCGGGATGAATTCGGGCTTGTAGCCCATGCTGTTGACTGCAACCAGGTAATTATCAGATCTTAAATTTCCCTGCAACTGTAAATAACCACTGATACGGCCCTCTGCATCCATAACCGTCATTCGTTCAACCACATTTCCCATTCTGTCTACCAGGTAAACCCTCACCGGGTGATCTTTGTCCATGGGGTTGCCCAGCTTCTTACCGGAAATCCAGATCTTTTCTCCGGCTATGTATACCTGCTGGTCTGTATAAGCCCTAATGAATCCCAATTGGGCATGGGCTGCTACCATTGAACAACAAAGGATCGATATGAGTAATAATTTTCTGCCCATCACCAGTATGAAGGTTTCACATTAGTTCCGCCCTGTTCCCGGCAGTCCACGCAGATCTTCTTTGCGATGGCGAGCACCCCCGGCGAACCGTAATAAAATGCCGGCACATAATTGGGATCCTAGTCCATGCGCGCAGTCCCGCCAGTTGAATCTGCCCTGCATAAGTCATCATCTTTAAAGATCATCCACTTGGTGTCATCAAAATTCAGCTCCGCATAAGTGACGAAAATGCGCTTGGTCTCCTGTTTCCCGGCACACAAATACCCCACCACACGTTCTTTAGGATCAGATACGCAAATAATATTAGTTGGTAATTGTGAGGGCTGGGGATCAAATAGCGACCCGGTCATCTCCGTATTCTTCTTCAGAATATTCCAGAATTCATAGGCTTCTTTTGTGAGTCCCATTTGTTTCACCAGGATACTATACCTCGCAGACCCTTCTTCCGACCCGTTGGGAATGGTCTTCAACGGGAAATAACTCACCCTGTCTTCAGATAATGCAGTGGTATTAAGAATATTAATGGCATTCGCGTCCCGGAATCTCCAGCAGCTGTATATCTGTCTCGCCGGTGGAATGACCACGATTGCCCCATTTACATATTCCACCTCGGGATTATAATAGGACCGATATTCCCAGGTTTCGTTGTAATCCCAACGGTAATAGCGGGTTGTACCCGAGGGATCAAAACTGTGCACATAGATATTAAGATCATCCGGCTGTGACCATGTCACGCTATCAATCGGCGGCGTATTCACCGGCTTCAGAAAAGGTGTTTCATAGGTCTTACCGCTAGTTGCAGTTATCCTTAAACGGTAGTCCGAATTGACCGGGATATTATTAATGGCGCGGTAATTACCGGGACTAACCTCGGGCAGAACCCATCTGCCACCTGCTGCCGATTCAATAACCACCTGTGCCCTCTCCTCCGGATCATTAATTGTGGTATCGTCCAGCGGCTTCAGCCTGCTCAATAATATCCTGTTATCAGCACTGTCTCCCACCGCTATCATTCCCTCAACCACCAGAGTGGTATTGCTCAGCTCCGATGCCGGCGGCGAATATGGCTTTCGGCAGTTAAACAGCAGCGCCAGGGCAAATAATATGATCAGTATCTTTCTCACTGGAATCTCAGGTTGAATGAAATGAATGGAATAGGAACAGCGAAGATCGACAGCTGGTAACCATTGATCTTTCCATCCTCAAGTACAAAATAAACGGAGTAGGGATTGTCTCTGCCGGTAAGATTATAGACTCCCACGGTCCATGATGTATGCAGCTTTTGCTTCACATTATGGCTTCCCTCCAGCGTCATGGAAAAATCAGTGCGGAAAAAATCAGGTATCCTGAATTCATTCCTGTCCGAATACAATACCCTTTGAGCACCTCCCATGTTGAATGTCCCTACCGGCATGGTCAGCGGCCTGCCAGTGCTGTAAGTAGAAGTGAGTGACATGCTGAATCGCTGCGTGAACCTGTAATTGCCAACAAAACTGGCAATATGGGGTTTGTCGAAATTAGCAGGATAGTATTCACCGTTATTGATCGTTTCGCCAGCCACCGGATCATCCACTTTCAGGAAAGTTCTTGAATAGGTATAGCTCAGCCAGCCAGTCAGTTTACCGCTTGTCTTTTTCATCAACAACTCTACTCCATAGGCCTTACCCTTGGTGGCAATGATGTCCTGCTCAATATCCTCATTCAGAATAAGCTGTGCCCCGCTTTTGTAATCAAGGTAATTATGCATCATCTTATAATAGGCTTCAACAGAGAACTCGATCTCCTTTTTCCCAAATCGTGTATAATAACCCGCAGATACCTGTTGCCCCGTAAGCGGTTGCACAAACTGATCACTGAGTTTCCAGATATCTGTAGGCGAAATGGCCGTGGTATTGGTCAGCATATGGATATACTGCCTCAGCGTATTAAACGATAATTTGAAAGAAGACTTCTCATTGAGGAGATACCTGGCAGACAACCTGATCTCGGGTCCGTGGTATTGCTGGATCACATCCCCTTTCCCGTAGGTTGTGGAATCAATGATCGTGGCCTCATCCCTTGGCAGACCAGGAGCATATGTATACACTTTTCCCGGACCCACATTTCTGAATAGGCTGTATCGCAATCCCGCCTGAACGGAAAATTTATCTGTGATCCTATACTGATCGCCGAAGTAAACAGCCGTTTCTGTTCCCTGTTCTGGGTCCATGGTTTGGGGAACAACCAGGGAATTTTCATCTGCAGGCTCAAGTTTTCCCGGATCCAGATCGTAAATAATATGATGAATACCAAAGCTGAAAGCATTGCGGTTATCCGGATTATAACTCATGTCGGCCTTGATATTTCCCTGCTTAACGCCAAAATCAAGTTTGAAAGCATCCACAGGATTATTCCTGCCTTCCACCTTGTATTGATATTGATCAAGGCCACCTGTAAGCACCAGTGAAAGCTTATTACTGAAATTGTGCTTCCATTTCAAACTGATATTTTTATTATTGTATGAATAAGTTGAATCGTCGTTCAGCCTGAACTTATCATTACTGGTATAGGCCGACAGGTAAAGCCTGTCTTTTTCTGAGAATGTATGAGAAACCTGCACCATCATGTCGTAAAACGAAGCCTGGCTGTTCTGAAAAGAAGGGTCATCTATTTGTTTCAGCAGCCAGTCTGAATATGTCACCCTTCCGCCAAATAAAACGGTTGTCTTATCCGAAATGGGACCTTCTAGTGTTAGTTTGCTTGTCAATGGCCCTATTCCTGCAGTGCCTGTGAAGTTTTTGCTGTTGCCATCCCTTGTAGAAACATCAAGCACTGAGGAGATCCTTCCTCCATATTTTTCAGGTATCGCACTTTTATAGAGCTCAACTCCCCTGACCACCTCCGCGTCAACTGCGGTGAAAAATCCAAACAAATGTGTTGGATTATACAAGGTCATATCATTCAGCAATACAAGATTCTGGTCTGCCGCACCGCCTCGCACATTATATCCTGCCGTACCCTCGCCCACAGAAGTCACTCCAGGTAGTGTAAGTAAAGACCGCATGATATCTGTTTCTCCAAACACCTGCGGTATTTGGCGGATAGTTTTGATACTCAGCCTTTCAACACCCATTTGCATACCTCTTACGGAAGACTGTTTGCTGGCCACGATCACGGCCGCTTTGAGACTGGTCACATCTTCCTTCATTTCAATATCGAGTTTGCCCGCACCCCTGATATCAAGCTGTCGCCTTGCATCTTTCATACCCAGGCTGCTGATCCTGATCGTATGTCTTCCTTTCGGTATGGTTATAGAATAAAATCCAAATGCATCCGATGCCACACCAATGCGGAGATCTTCCAATACAATTGAGGCAGAACCCAATGGCTCTCCATTCCGGGCATCACGTACATACCCTGACAAGATGAAGGAACTGCCACTGGACCTCGAACCGATGACAATCAGCCTGTTCTCCAGAGCAGCATCAGATTCCTTTTTTATAATAGGCTCATACACCATTTCCGGCGGTCTTGCTGTATCTGGTAACCGAAAATAATCACCGGGAAGAGATGTCAGTAAAGGTGGCCCCTGGCTGATGAAGATCCTCTTCCTGTTGTCTATGGAGTAACTGAGTCCCGAGCCCCTTAAAATCTGTTGTAAAGCCGATCCGATATTCTGCAGATCGTAGGATGAATCTACTTCTATCGCAGAGGTCAGCCGCCTGTCGTAAAAAAACCTGTAGTCCGACCTTTGCTCGATCACCTGAACAAGGCTGTCAAATGCATTTGTTTTCTGCTGGGCATTGCTTGCCACTGAAAAAAAACATGAACATATTATGATCAACAGGCTATTTTTCATGCTGACCGTATTTTTCAGCATAGCCCACTACCGCTACAACAGCTTTTTCGGGATCTTTCTTTACTGAAAGGTTTTCTTTTCGCATATACTCTCTTATACTTTTGCCATTCTTCCCGAAATAAGCAGCCAGGTCACCGTTGTTCTGTATCTGGAAAACCTCGTTGCCTTTCCTGATATATACCGCTTTATACAATTTATATTTCCCTTCCTCAGTTCCTGTACGGGTAAATACTTTCTGCCACCTGATCAGCACATCCTGCCTGCCCTGGTAAACCCTTTCAAAAAACAGATCTGATCCGGGAAACCTGATGAATTCCCTTCCGGAAAATCCGAATGCAGATATTTTTTCTTTTACCAATTGCATCCTGATAGCCCCGGTAATATCGTGTGATATCAACTGATCATCTTCAATATCATACTGAATCAGTACGTCGTTGTACACTGTGCCGTAATAGTTCACCCATCCGGAAGATGCCCCTTCGGCATTCAGGAATGGAGTCCCGCTTGGTATGGTGAATATTTTGGTGAATTCGGTTCCGCGATAGAAGAAACCTTTCTGACCAGTTGTATCGAAACCAGATGATGCATCAGCCACAAAAAACATCATTATGCAGCAAAGCGTAACAATTAGTGACTTCATCTTGACAAACTAATTAAAACGCGGGAATAAAGGCTAAAAAATTCGACAAAAGGCAATTTAACGAACATGAAATGCCATTTAACCTGTTTCAAAACCGAATCCGATACAGGCTGCCATGTTCATTCCGGGATTTCTTGCTAAAAAACTGATGCGTTATTTGATACAAGATCCCAACAGGTAACCGTTAAATTACAGCCTTCAAAAAGATAAAACCCAATACTGTCCTGCATTTTAAAATATCCTGTTTTTTTGTCTGACAATAGTCATGAATACCCCGCTGTCAAGTTGATACATTTGGGAACAATCAAATAAAGGAGGTGCCATGGCCATCACTGCTCCTGATGCAGCATATATTGACTCCATCACACAATTAGCTGATGTATTTCTGAGTGCAGAAAATGGAACAGGTGGTCACCGGACCATTTTTGCCCAGGCATTGATGGATGGTATTGACGAGGCCGGCAAAGCCGATGAATTGAAAGACTATTTTATCCTTGATATCAGGAATAAGAGCGACTATGAATCTGCACATATTCCTGGTGCAGTGAATGTAGAAATGGGAGATATTGCCAAACCCGCTTCACTGGCCATATTGCCGCGCGATAAGCCCATCCTGGTTGTTTGTTATACAGGCCAATCCGCAAGTCTCGTCAATGGAATTCTTGTGATGATGGGATATGATGCCTGGACACTCAGATTTGGAATGATGTCGTGGTACGAAGCCTCACCGGTAGGCGTATGGTCGCCGCTGGTACAACAGGAGATCCGTGGCGGGAAGCTACCGGTAATTAGTGGCAAAGATCCGGCATAATGGATAGCAGGCAGCATGGGCACACCATTGATTGTTGCATTCCCATCCTTTGATCAGCTGGTTGTATTCTTCTTTGCTTTTTCCCTTCTGGGTTTCCTGGAAAGATAAAATTTCAAACACATCCCGAATGCATCAACAGACTGGATCTCGGGCTCATTGGCGAACTGGTGATTCCAGAACAATTCATAGTTGATAACCCTGGCAACCCTGAACTCAGCGCCCAATTGCGCTTTAAGCCGGTTCACATTTCCGCTGCCGAAATTGGCAAAATATTCCAGGAATCCATAAGCCGTAAAAAATAGATAATCGGTTTTCAGATCTTTTTCAACCACTAACCGGGGCCGGTATCTTGCCTTGAATTCGCCGTTATTCATACGCCAGTCAAAACGGTTCTTAGTGGTAAGGAGCATATTAAAGGGAAGATAAAATCTTCCATTCGCCTCTGTGACGATCATATTTTCCTTGAATGGGTCCTCTGAACTGGGGGGCGTGGCACTGTACTGGTATCCGCCACGCAACCAGAGGAATTTACCCGGCAGGCTATCCGAGTGCCCCTTCCGCAGGCCAAGTATTCCAACAGGAAAAGTAAAATAATCAACAAAAGCACCAATGGCTCCATCAGAATAAGAAGTTCCATCCAATTTGGTACCGCCTACCGTACCATATAACCGCCACTTGGGACTGATCCTGTAATATACATCCACAGAGGGCCATATCTCCTGCGTTTTAGTAGCAGGCTGTGCATAGCCCTGGCTGTATGAGATCATAAACAAAATGATCGTATTGATCCCGGCAGCAGAATAGCTGTTTTTCCAAATCTGTTTTTTCATGGTCAAACGCCCAGTCAATAAATTAAGCCAGAATCTCACCATCGGTCTTTCGCCGGTATAATGATAGTAATACCATACGGAATTGCAGTAAAGTTATAGGGCAATAGGACTCCTGCACATGATATATTTCAGTTCCGGTCAGTTAACCGTTAAAACCCCCATTTAAAAGAACGGATTTCTGCGGAAAACTATACCAGAATTGAAATATTAATACCATCCGGTCCAAAAATTTCTCCGAAATGATGTTAACTTGTATTATCCCTCCATATAAAACATCAGGACAAAACACCTCCCAAAACCAATAGGGAACTATGCGTAAATATCTTACCCTGGCCGTTTTCCTGTTTATCGCAATTTCCTCTTTCGCACAGGGTGATAGTCTGCGTACCACGCTGAAAGATTCTGCAGGTATTGTAAAAGATTCGGTCTATCGTGGCAGACTGGAAAGAGGAGCTGTAAAGGCTAACCAGATACTTCGCGAAAAATACCTGGAACAGATCGCAATGAGCAAACAATCCCAGTTATTTGCCAATCTGCGGGCTGTTTTCCAGAGAACTAAAGATTACCTGAAAAGAGGGGTGGATACCCTGAGGATCGAAAGGGATCTTAAACAGACCGAGAAAAAGATCGAGATAGCCGGAGACGGGATCTTTATCAACCAGGGCACCATACAAACAGCCAGGAATATTTCAACATCTTCGATACTGTTGGTTGAACTGGCTGACAGGAATTCCTTCAGGGTAAGGGAGATCAAGAAATATATGAGTGATCTCGAGGGGTTCAGGCATGCCATAGATTCACTAGCCAGTGACAGCCTGTTATTTTATATCCCTTCAGATTCCACTGAAGTGGAAGAATTCATCCAACGCCTTACCTCATTCAATAAGGAGGTCAGGGGCACTGATTCAGTGCTGAATGGCACCATAAAAAAAATGCGTGCCCTTGAAATCAAAGCCGATATTCTTGCCGGCGATATACAATCGAGATTGGAGGATATTGAAAACTTCCATAAAGTTCTTTCTGAGAATACCTTTAAAAAAGAGGTGGTCTACCTCTGGCAAAAGTCCATATTTCACAGGCCCATCAGGGAGATCATGAATTTCTCTCTTGAAAAGGCATATCTGGTTTTTACGTTCTATGTCAGTAACCATTCGGGAAAAATATTCATGCTGTTTATTGTCATGATCGTTCTTTCAGTCTTTTTAAGGAACCTAAAAAAGAACATCAGAACGGCTATGGGCAGCCATAAAGACCTTGAAAAGCATCTGACACTTGAACACCCTATACTTACCGCAGTGCTGATCACATTGTCAATCGGGCAGTTCATATTTCCCACACCCCCATTTTCATTTTATGCCAGTCTCTGGGCCATTTCAAGTTACAGCCTGACCATCATCCTCTGGGATTTTATTACGGTATACTGGAGAAAGTTCTGGTTGCTGGTTGTACTGCATTTCCTGCTTGCATGTATGTTCAATCTCATATTGCAGGCTTCCCATATCGAGAGGTGGGGAATGCTGGTGCTTGCCTTGACGGGCCTGGCAGGCGGATCCAGCTTCCTGTTTTCTGAGCATAAATCAGAATTAAAAGAGAAAAGGCTCCTGATCTTTCTCTGGCTTTTTGTAGTGCTCGAAGCGGCTTCTATTCTCGCCAACCTGGGAGGCAGTTATAATCTAACCAAATCCCTGATGACATCAGGTTTTTTTAACCTCCTGGTAGGAATCCAGCTATTGTGGACGATCACTTTATTACACGAAATGTTCAAATTGAGTGCAGAAGCATACAGGGATGACCAAAAGAAAAGATTCTACCTGGACTTCACCAAGATGGAGTCTGAGGTGCCCAGGGTGCTATATTATATTCTGGGAGTCGGATGGTTTGTACTGATCGGCAGGAATTTCTATATCTATAAGCAGATCACCGACCCCATCATTGATTTTTTTATCACAAAACGAACTCTTGGAAAATATGAATTTTCCCTGGGAGATATCCTTCTTTTTATTTCAATCATCACCATCGCCGGACTGATCTCCAAACTGGTCTCCTATTTTGCTGATGACTCGGGCAGTACTGTTAAAAAGAAGAAGATCGGCAGCTGGATGCTGCTGATCCGGATAGCCATTATCACATTCGGTATTTTCCTCGCTTTTGCCGCAACTGGCATACCTCTTGACAAAGTGGCTATCGTTTTTGGCGCACTCAGTGTGGGTATTGGTTTTGGGCTGCAGAACCTGGTCAATAACCTGGTAAGCGGATTGATCATTGCGTTTGAAAAACCCGTCAATGTGGGTGATGTAGTTGAGATCGGTGGCAGGCAGGGCACCATGAAATCCATTGGTTTCAGAGCCAGTGTGGTCACAACATTTGATGGGTCCGAAGTGGTTATCCCCAACGGCGACCTGTTGAACCAGCATCTTGTGAACTGGACGCTGAATACAACTGCCCGGCGCGTGGAAATACTGGTTGGCGTTAATTACGGCACTGAAATTGACAAAACCATCAAACTGATCATGGATATCTTTGCGAAAGACAAGAGGATCCTTTTATATCCCGAACCACTTGTATTGGTCAATAATTTCAGTACAAGTTCTATTGACCTGCGTTTACTACTCTGGGTAGATAACCAGGACAACTGGATTCTAGTAAGGAGTGATGTTATGCGGGAAGTAAAGGCGGCCTTTGCTGAAAATAATATCGAAATTCCTTATCCGCAAATGGTGCTGCATAGTATAGATAGGCCACTGGACGAAAATGACCCGGAAAAAAAATGATCAGTCTTTTTTGCTCATCTTCATAATTGCCAGTGACAGGGTCAGCAGCAGTATCACACCCGGCATGATCAGCATCTGCCATTGCATTACTTCCTTGGCAGAAACCATTTCAGTGAATGTGAATACCACCAGGGTCACGAGGATGGTCTCCCACAACAATACTTTGAGGTCTTTGAAATTTGACAAATTCATCCACTCCGGCATTTTTTCGTGCTGGTCAGAACCAATAATAAATATCCGCAGGATACCCAGCGCGAAAATGAGAAAAACCATACTTACCAGGAATAGATCCAGGCTCTTCAATAGATAAACACCGGGCTTTTGATCAGGATTATCCATTCCATATTCGAAGAATATTTTATATCCATGAATGGCCTCCAATACACTACCAACAAGGAAAAAAACAGAATTGATCCCGGTAAAAATGATACCGATAATGAAAATATAACGGATCCCCAGTAACTTTTTCATCAGCTAATTTATCTTTTTTTAAACAACCAGGCTCATCACCCTTTTGATGAGCTCCGTCAGCGGCTGTTCTAATAATACTACAAATAAAAAGGGTATGGCTGCAGTTACCACTAAAGGCACCAGGTCTTTGATCGTAAACGGAAGGAATTTTATTTTTAATGCATCACCAACAACAGCATTCATGTCCGCCACCGTTGAAAAATATGGTGAGGAGAGATCTTCATCTGTTACTTTTTCATAACCTTTAGCAATTTTCTTCCTGAGTTCCCTGTACATCCCATTGGTATAATTATAGATATCATGAATGGTTCTTTCCCGCGCGTAGATCAGTTTGCCTGCAAAAGACATCAGGGGAAGAGTAAAAAGGATCAGGATAAAAATAAGATACAATGCTGCCGGCATTCTGAGATTCATAACATGGCTCTGCCCGGACAGCACCAGGTCTGCCATGTTGCCGGCTACCGTTGCAGAAATGGCAAATGCTATGGGTGAAAAATTACGAATGGAATATCCCAGGAAACCGAGCCCGCCGCACTGGTCAGGATGTATGGCATAGAGATCCAGGTCCAGTGCGGAGATCTTTTTCAGAATGACACCCCAGACAATGATCCTTAACAGCCAACGATAAAACAGAAAAAGCAATATTGGCCTGCTGATCAGCGTACTCCATATCCCTGCCACATTCAGCCTGGTGACACCTTCATCAATATAGGTTTGCCAGGACAGTAAGGAGGTATAGTCTTTCTGATAGAATATTACAAACACCGTTTGAACATAACATATAAGCAATACCACCAGGTCGGTTCTGGCCGATCTCAAAAAAGCAGACTTCTTTTCAATGATTTGATTGAATACCCCAACATCCTCTTTTCTCACAATTCCGGATGTTAAAAATTGGTTCAATGTGAGTGCCAGTTTTGGACTGATGATCCTTTCTGCCAGGATAAAAATGGGCAGGGATACCAGGAACCTCGTCTGGGTGTCAAAATTTGAAATAAAAGAATCTGTCACATGACCAGTCCAGAAATTATGCCGGAACAGGGTGATCACTGCCAAAGGAAGCCAGCAAATGACCAGAAAAAACAACACCCGGGCAAATTGCACTTTCATGCTGTTACCACCAATACCCAGTTTGCCGAGCACCCTTCCATAAAAACTTCCTTCAAATAAAAAATCATTGTCCATGGGAATGTTTTTTAATGTTTATCTGTCAGCACCTTTTCTGGCATAAGCACCCGATCCGGATAAAATCACCCCCGGCGAAGGGTGTCACTCACCTGTTCATTCAGGATCATCATGCCCACACTATCATATATGGTATCTAAACCCGAAGGATACAATGTAAGGTATTCATCAGTCAGCCCGGCAACTTCGGAACAATGCCCCGACAATGTATGCATAGAGACCTCAAAAGCACTGTCCGACTAAAACTCGGAAAGCTGGCGGATAGTCGGTTCTTTCAATAAGCCAGATCGGATAAATCCCTGGTGCAGTACATCATAAACCTCCCGGTCTGAAAGCAGCAGGTCCATGCTATGATCCACCACTCTGACCCCGTTGGGGTATTTTCTACAGTACTCTTCTGCGATCTTTGCTGCTTCAGCATCCTGCCCCAGGTAAGCATGCAGGGTAATTTCAAATACCCTGTAATACATCCCTCGCTGTGGGTCGATCTGCCTGGCAATATGCAGGGCATGGACAAAATCTTTTTGATGAATTTCGTAAAGCATACTGGCGAAATGCAGCCACCACCTGTGGATCGGATTAACAATGGCTGCTTTTTTTATCAATTCAATACTGCGGTCCCAATACCCAAGAAATGACATTCCAAGACCAACCCCACCAAGGAAAAATGCAGAGTTCGGATTTATGGCGAGGCATTTTTCCAGGGACAAGTATGCCCCCTGCTTATCACCGGTAAGGACTTGGAAAAACGCTAATGTGAAATATGCCTGCTGGCAATTCGGATCCAATCGCAGCGCTTCTTCAGCATGATATTTTGACTTTCCCATCAGGTCATCCACTCCATCATACCCGAATAGAGGTCCATCGGCATATAAATGCGCAAGCAACGCATGTCCCAGCGCATAAGAAGGGTAGGTTTTCACACATTTCTCTAATTGCTCAACAGCCTTACGATAAATATCCTCTGTAAACCTGATCTGGAAATGATAGAACCAGAATACAGCGTCTATCACATTTTTTTCATAATTCTCCGCAGGCTCCACCAGGGAATTTCTCCGAAGTTGTATCATGCCCGTATATCCTCCCAGGACCGAAGAGATCCGGGATACAATTTTATCAAAATCCAGGAATATGTTCGATTGATGAGGTTCTTCCAGGGTCTCTGCCCAAAGGACTTTAAAATCTTCGGTGTTGACCAGTTCGTAGGAGACGAACATATCGTTTCCAAAATAGTTAACACTACCAGTCACTAGATGAGTCACATTGAACTCGTTCCTGAGTTTCTGCAGATCCCATTTTTCAGCATCGTACATCACTGTTGAATAATACGACAGAACTGAAATATCCTCGAAACGCGACAGTTCAGCACAGAGTTTTTCGCCGATACCGTCAGTGATCACCTGTGCAAGTTCTTTATCAGAATAAGTGACAAAAGGCATTACAGCAATCAGTGGCTGCTGTACCCGCATTTGGATGCCGGTTTCAGACTGAAGATGCACGATCTCAGCAAACTCTGTTGTGGGCGAATCGGAATACCTGAAGCGCGCAAAATAGCTTCCTTTAGGTATGTCTATGATGACCTTGTCTTCCCGTCCTTCAACCTTATAGTATTTTTCAAGGATCTTCCTGAGCCTTACGGCATGAATCCGCACCGACGCATCTTTCTGCGGATTGAACCCCTCTTTACGGTTCATGATCTGCAAACCGATGGTATATTCCTTGATCTCAATAGCCTTGTCTTCTACCGTTTTCCTGACAACAAAGTCAAGAAATGCCGATAGTATTTTGGAATGGATAAAATAACGACTTACCAGGATCTTTTCCAGCTCATCAAATATTTCCAGCTTTGACGGGATTCTATACATCAGGGGATTAGAGGTTTAGGCATAAAAATAATACCTCAAATGATAATATTTGTTGATATTATATGCATAAAAATATGATATCCGTCACTCTGGCAGTATGACTGTGAACGTAGATCCCGCACCCAAAACACGCTCAGCAGGAATGAACCATAGTGGTTCTCCACAATTTCCTGCAAATCGATAACCCCACCCCACTACAGTGGTAATCGTAATCACTAAGTCACCTTTAAAAGCTCCAGGTATCTGTTTTAATGAATAACTGCATGTGTTTTGGCGCCGAAGATTTTCCGGTGAAACCTTCCTGCCAGGAAGAACTACATAAAATAGTGAGTTATATCTTATCATTTGCAAATGCAGGAAAAAATGACCAATTCTTCCGAAAATTTTGATAAAAACTAAAAAACCCTATCTTTGCCGTCCCGAAAACTGAAAGGATCGGTAGTTCAGTTGGTTAGAATGCCGCCCTGTCACGGCGGAGGTCGCGGGTTCGAGTCCCGTCCGGTCCGCAAGATGTCTCCGCAAGGAGACATTGTTGTTTCAGGAAGACTGATAATCAGCAAGTTATAAAAAGGGGCAAAATCTCAAATCTCCTTAATGCCAACATTTCTAACTGATCCATACTCTTACAGCAGAGAAAATACTTTTTCTTTTGTGAGTGGTTTCTCGATATAGTCTACAACATTCTTGTTCTCCATCGCCCTTTGTTTATCATTGTTGTCGATAGACGATGAAAGCATATAGATCCTAAAACGGTTTTTAATTTTTTCATCCAGCTTATCATAATGTTCAACAAAATCCCAGCCGGACCAGATGGGCATGTTGATATCAAGCAATAAAATGTTCATACTATTATTGTCTCCATCGTCTGCACTGATGTGATCAAATGCTTTAAGCGGGTCCGTGAAGGCCAGAAAATTGGCACCAGAGACCCCTTCCCTGATAGCCAGATCGCATAATAAGTTATTGACCGGGTCATTATCGACTACAATAAATTTTGATGGTATCATTGTAATAGGTCTTATCATGAATTAAATTCAATTCTAAATTGCGTACCTACATTTACCTCACTGCTGACACTGATTTTTCCACCCATGGATTCTACTTGTG